>CAIOVI010000045.1 GCA_903861715.1 uncultured bacterium | reverse complement strand
CAGGCAGGCCGAGGGGAGAAGAAGATATGGAAAAAAAGCGATTTCACCGAGGACCGTCCTTGATTTTGAGTTGACGAACTTTTTGTTAGTGCTAAAATAACAAAAGTTAACCAGTCTAAATAATGTTAAAATTATGCAAATTTTTTTTGCCGGACCAACTCCGGATGAAGACGAAGACGATGAAGATGGCAGCGATTTTGGTTGCTAGTGTTTTCTAAAATTTTTTCAAAAAAGCTTTCTGCCAAGGAGGCTTTTTTGTTGTTTGGCTTTTTTGTCCCCCTCATAATTCCTTCATAATCCCTTTGTAATCCCTTTTTATCCCTTTATTCCCCGTTGGTCTCTTTAAAGTAAAAGGTTCGTGCTATCTTATGCTAAATCAAATTAATCCATGCTAGTTAATCCCTTTGCGTGAAGTAACACTAAGTTAGTTAATTCGGTGTTAGTTGATTTTTTTGCCTTGAAATAAATTTTTAAGCCCCAGCGTAGGAGATTGAGTATACCCCCAGAGGGTATTCGTGAAAAGCCTAAATCCTAATTCGCCAGCTGGCGGATTAATTCCTAAAAAAATAATTAATTTTAAAAAAAACAAAAGTATGTCAAAAAACAATGATGCGTTTGCCAATGCTTTGAGTCAATTGGCTCAAGTGCAAAAATTAATCAAAATTGATCAAAACATCTTTGCTCAACTGCAAACTCCGCAAAGAATTTTGGAAGTCTCCATTCCGGTGAAAATGGACAATGGAAAAATTCAGGTTTTCACAGGTTATCGCAGTCAGTTCAACGATGCACGCGGGCCTTTCAAGGGTGGCATTCGTTTTCATCAAGACGTGAACATTTCCGAAGTCAAAGCGCTCAGTGCCTGGATGACTTGGAAAACGGCTGTGGTGGATATTCCGCTGGGCGGGGGCAAAGGTGGCGTGATTGTTGATTCCAAAAAATTGTCTCCAGGCGAGTTGGAAAGATTGTCCCGCGGCTATTTGCAGGCGATTTTCAAATTTGTGGGGCCAAATTTGGATGTGCCAGCGCCAGATGTTTACACTGATCCCAAAATCATGGGTTGGATGTTGGATGAATATGAAAAAATTGCGGGCTTTCATCAACCTGGCGTGATCACAGGCAAACCGCTTTCGATTGGCGGCAGTCAAGCGCGAGGCTATTCAACCGCGCAAGGGGCTTTTTTTGTTTTGCGTCAGGCTGCTCAAAAAATGGGACTTCGCAAAGATGCCACCGTGGCTATTGAAGGCTTCGGCAACGCAGGAGCGCACTTGGCCGAAATTTTGCAAAAAAATGGCTATCGCATTGTGGCCTTGAGCGATTCAAAAGGCACCATTGTCAATTTCATGGGACTGGATGTGGCTGGGGTGAAAAAGCACAAAGCAAAAACCGGCAGCGTGGTTGGCTATAGTGGCGCTGAAAAAATCAAAAATTTGTCCATCTTATCTCAAGCAGCTGACATTTTCGTGCCTTCAGCTCTGGAAAATTCCATCACGGCAGAGAATGTGAAAAATATCAAAGCCAAGTTGATTGTGGAGGTGGCCAATGGTCCGACCACACCTGAGGCGGATGCTATTTTGGCCAAGAAAAACATTTTGGTTGTGCCAGACATTTTGGCCAACGCCGGGGGAGTGGTGGTCAGTTATTTAGAGCAGGTGCAAAATGCCTACGGTTATTATTGGAGCGAGCAAAAAGTTTTGAAAAAATTGGAGGACATTATGACAAAGTCCTTCGCTGCTGTGTGGAAAGAAAAAATGAAACATGCCACCACTTTGCGCATGGGCGCCTATGCTTTGGCCGTCGAAAGGGTTGCGCAGGCCATGCAGGATCGTGGCCGAAATTAAAAAGGCCAACCAATTTTCTTTAGCAAAAATTTTTAGCAACTAATCAGCTTAGTCAATTTGTCGCAATTGCGACAAATTGACCAATACTAAATTAATTAAATTAGGGCTACTTCACTTAAAGGGACTAAGTCCCCAATGGGGGGACTTAGTCCCTTACAAATTGGTATAGGTTGCTTGAGTTGATGCTGACCTAAGGGAGTTTGACTCCCCTTATGGGAGTCAAACTCTCAAGCACAAAACTAGCTGGGTGGCAGGTGTTTTTTTCTTCTTGATGTGCTATCTTAGGATCATACGCAATTTATAGCTCCGACTAAAAACTATCTCTAAATTTTTACGAGCTTGTTTGCTCTTTAGACCATTCTGAGCGATTGGCCATAGTTCCTGACCAAGAGAGCGCGCCCCAAAAAGTAAACAAGCGAAGTAAAAATTACTGACCTAGTTTCTGAAAACCATAATTTGCGTATGACCCCCATCTTAAGCATATGTCAAAACAAAAAATTATTTTAATCACAGTTATTATTTTGCTCGTCATTGGAGTAGGCGGCTTTTGGGGTTGGCGAAAAATCAATAGTCAAAAAGCAATAAACAACAACCAGTGGACAATAACCAAGACACAAAAAGCAATAGACAATGAACAACAGTCAACAGACAACAGTCAAGAGACAATAGACAATAATCAAAATACAATAGATAATAAACAACAGACAACAGATAATAAACCGCAAGCAGTAACTAGTAATCAGGAACCAGTAACCGGTGGGAATAATCAAAAGGCGATAGACAATAGTCAAAATACAATAGTCAAAACTCAGCAAGTAACAGAAAATAATAGTACTAGCTCGACAAAAATTGTGCAGAAGTTGGTTGCTTGGGGTTTTCAAAAATCCAGCGGGCGAAAAATTGACACCGTCATTCTGCATTCATCCTATGATGCCCTTGGTAGCGACCCTTTCAGCGTTTCCGGCGTGATTGCGGAATACAAACAAGCGCAAGTTTCGCCGCACTATCTGATTGCGCGCGATGGCACGATTTATCAATTGGTGTCAGATCAAAATATCGCTTGGCACGCCGGCGTGGCCAAAATGCCAGACGGTCGCACAGATGTGAATTCTTTTTCCATTGGCATTGAAATGATCAACACCCAAGACGGAAAATTCACCAGTGATCAATATGCCGCTGTCAATCGCCTCATCGGCGATTTGAAAAACAAATATCCCATCAAAAATATTCTCGGCCACAGTGACATAGCCTCCAGCCGCAAGACCGATCCATGGGGAATTGAGTGGAAAAAAGTCAATCGTTAGCTTGGCGTTGAATTAAATTGTGTTTTTATGGTTTTATTATCTAGCAAAGTGAGTGAAATGAATTCGCCGGCTGGCGAATTCATTTCGCAGCAGCCTGTCCGCCTTTGGAGGAAGCGACGATAACAAAAGGTTTTTGCCTACGAGGCTTGTCCACCTCGGTGAGCCTCAGACGAGACGGGCCTCGTGAGTCTAAAGGGTCCAGGGCTTGTGGGGTATTGATACCCTTTTATTTGGAAAAGTATTTAAAAAATATACAACAAATTAACCTACATGTTAGTTGTTAATTTACATGCACATTATCCAATTTAGTCAAAATATCGCAATTGCGATATTTTGACTAAATATTTTTATTGGGTTAAAATATTGGTATGTGGTAATGGGTAAATAATCAATATGAAATTTAAAATAAAAAAGGCGATAAAAATATGACCACAAGAAAAAGAAAAAACAAGCCAAAATCAAAGCCAAAATCTTTAAGTGAAATTGCGCAGGCCTTTGTTGAATCGGATAGTGTTACTGCCACGGCGGGAAAATTTTTGTTGATGACAGTGGCTTTGGGAGGGATTGTTTTTGCTGGCGCCCTCGCTCCTGGGATGTTGGTTTTTTCCAGGAGTTTCAAAAAATCAAGAAAATACAGCGACCAGCAACTCAAGAACGCTTTTTATAATCTCAAGAAAAGAAACCTTGTCGAAATCATTCAGGAGTTGGATGGAAAAATAAAAGTGAAACTAACCAACAATGGAAAAGAAAGAATCAGAGAATTTTCACTTGAAACTTTGTCGATCAAAAAACCACTCAAGTGGGACAAAAAATGGAGAATCCTGATTTTTGATATTCCCTCAAAGCCGAAAATATTTAATCAAGCGCGGGAGGCATTGCGAAGTAAAATAAAAGAGTTGGGATTTTTTCAAATGCAAAAGAGCACCTGGATTTTTCCGTATGAATGTGAAGATGAAATCTTGCTTATTGCTGAGCTGTATCATGTGCAGAAATATATTGAAATCATAACTGCTGAAAGGATTCTCCATGGGGAAGTTATGAAAAGAAGATTTAAATTGTAATTAAAATCTACTCTTTTCCATTGCGCCATATTTTACCTTGTTTTTCACCTTAGTCATTTTGTCTTAGTCATTTTGTCGCAATTGCGATATTTTGACTAAGATGTGGAAAGAAATAAGCTTAGCAAGATAGCTTCAATATTTGTAGTTGATTTAAACACTAAAATTAAAAATAATACATTTATGATTTTAAATATTTTCCTCGATGGCAATGATATTAAATTAACCTTGAAAGACGGCCGCAAGGTGGTGGGCGTTTTGGCATGGAACAATGAGTTCACGTTGAGCGAAAAACTTTTGCCGAACATTGACCAACTTCTTCGCAAAAATAAAATTGCCAAAAATCAAATTGCAAAAGTGACCACCAAAATCACCAAGACTTCTGGCGTGACCAGCGCGCGCATTGTGCAGACGGTGGCCAAGGGCTGGAACACGGGGCGCAAATTTTAGATCATAGAAGTTAAATGCCAGAGAAATTCTAAAATCAAGAATCTAGAATCTGTTTACATAATTGGGCGGGCGGTGAAATTTATGTTATACTTGCGATGTATTAGAGGGTGAGCTTGCTAAATATTTAAAGCCTAAAACAAAAAAATGAGCACAAAACAAAAAGAGGGGGTTGACTTTAGTGAGTGGAAAAATTTGATTCAAGGTTTTGTGGGCAACGTGCTGGAGAGAATTAGTGACAACGTTTCGCAAAAAATTCATGCGTGGATCAAAGTGTTGAAGCTTCGAACTGCCGGCTTTATTTTGGTGGTGTTGGGAGCTTTTTATCTGCTGATTGGAGTTTCGGTTTTCCTGAATTCAGTTTTAGGGATCATCCTGCCGGGACTTGGCTATGTTACAGTCGGCGTGCTGGCAATTTTGATTGGGTCATTGCTTGGAAAGAGTAAGGCTTAGAAAAATAATCAGCTAAATAATATAAATCACTAATTATCTAAATCACGAATCCTGCGTAAATTAATTCGCGAATATTTGCAGATTAATTAGCGACCGATTCGTAATAATAAAATGGACGCAAAACAAGTTAAAAAAGTAGTGGTGAAAAATGTTAACAAAGCCCAGGCAACTGGAGCTGAGCTTGAAAAAAAGGCAATGAAAGAATTCGAAAAAATCAAAAAACAAATGGATTCTACCGCCAAAAAAGTGGAAGGTTTTGTGAAAAAAAATCCTGAGAAAGCCGCTGCCATTTCCGCCGGGATTGGTTTGGCGCTTGGAACCATTGCGGGGATCTTAGCTTCGAAGAAAAAGAAATAGGGGGGGTGAAGTTATAACGTTTGAACGTTTTTGATGTTATAATGTTAAAAAATTAATAACAAAACTTTTTTGAAAAGGCGGGGACTTGATTCCTGGCCTTTTTTGCTTGAAGTTGACAGTTTTTCTGATGATGATATTATATCAGTATAAGCTGTTAAAAATAAAAAAATGTCAAAAGAAAATCAAAATTCACTCGCCATTTTTGAAAACTTCAAAATTCGTCGCCATTACGATGAAAAAACAGAAACTTGGTATTTTTCAGTGATTGATATTGTGGCTGCACTGATTGAACAAGAGGATTTCAAGAAAGCGAAAAGTTATTGGACCACTTTACAAAATCGCTTAAAAAATGAAGGAAGCGAGTTGGTCACAAAGTGTGACCAACTGAAATTGCTTTCTGCAGATGGTAAATTCTATAAAACTGATGTTGCAAACACGGAAACTATTTTGCGCCTGATCCAATCAGTCCCATCCAAAAAAGCTGAGCCAGTCAAGCTTTGAAAGTCAAAACTGGCAAAAAGGTGGTGACCGGTGGGAATTTTTTGGGCAGGAAGAAAGTTTTGAACTAAAATTTTCTTTGAAAAGGTCGTGATTTGGTTTTCGGCCTTTTTTTTGTTGCAAGGTATGAGAAAATTAAGTCACTACCATACTACTTCATGTGGTAGTGGGTTTTTTCTATCTAAAATATCTCAAACGACATGCTCACATTCTCAAGAATGTGAGCATGTCGTTTGGTTGCAGGATGATTGAAAAAATTTTAGTTTTAGTGGCGTTACCATACAACTACATAAGGTAACGGAGCTTTTTATTCTTTTGTGGCTGTTTGAAAAGCTGAGCGAAACAAATTTTCCTCGCTGTTTTCCTTGCTGTTGACACCTTTCCTAATTCGTGTTAACTTACTTATATATTCACGATCTAGGAAAGGACTTCCGGATTTTGCACTGCTCAAGGGTGAGAAGAGTGCAAAAACTTTTTTGTCGAAAAAAGCCACATAAGGCTCTTTTTGGCGCATTTACTCTCAAAGGGGAATGAGATTAACAACCACAACTGAATAAATTAAATAGCCTTAATTTTAAACTCATTTCGGCTCTTTGTTTTTTTGATTTAATTTCAAAAACGAGGAGAACTGATGAGCGTTGTTTTTATGGTCAATGAAAAGAAAGCCCTCAAAGTGAAGGAGTCCTATGGCGCCTCTTCATCTTTGAGTCGAAGAAAGTTTTTCAAAAAGCAAATGGTGGTTTCACTGCCAAACCTGATCGAGGGTCAAATCGATGCCTATGAGTGGTTTTTGAAGAAAGGTTTGCGGGAACTCTTTGATGAAATCAACCCTATCAATGATTTCACTGGCAAAGACCTTGAGCTTTCGCTCACTGACTATTATTTGGACGAACCAAAAACTTCCGAGTTGGTTGCCAAAAGCAAAAACATTTCCTATGAAGCTCCGCTGCGAGCCAAGGCTCGTTTGGTGATCAAGAAAACTGGCGAAATCAAGGAACAAGAAATTTATCTGGGAGATTTTCCAGTGATGACTGAGCGCGGAACTTTTGTGATCAACGGCGTGGAGCGCGTGGTGGTTTCGCAGCTGATCCGTTCTTCAGGAGTGTTCTTCACAATGGAATATCAGAAAGGCAAGAAACTTTTTGGCGCAAAGCTGATTCCAAATCGTGGAGCTTGGATTGAAATTGACACTGATTTGACTGGCGTTTTGAATGTTCGCATTGACCGCAAGCGAAAAATTCCCGTGACTTCGTTGCTGCGGGCTTTTGGCATGCAAAAAGATGAAGAAATTTTGAAAGCTTTTGATGGCGCCGACAATGGCGAAGTGCATTTTATCAATGAAACACTGGCCAAAGACATCACCAAAAATCAAGGCGAGGGTTACAAAGAAATTTACAAAAGAATTCGTCCAGGGGATTTGGCCACCGAAGAAAATGCCAAACAGCTGGTCAACGGAATGTTCTTCAATTTTGAAAAATATGATTTCGGCAGCGTGGGACGTTATCGCCTGAATCAACGGCTGATCGTTGACCGTGAGGATAAGGAGGAAAATAGGGTGCTTTTGATGGAAGACTTGCTTTTGATTATCAAAGAAATCATTCGCCTCAACAATACGCCAAACGCCATGGCTGATGACATCGACCATCTTGGCAATCGCCGCGTGCGAGGAGTTGGCGAATTGGTGCAAAACAAACTGCGCATTGGCATGTCACGCATGGCTCGCAACATCAAGGACCGTATGAGCACCTGCGACGTGGAAACGGTGGTGCCAGGACAACTGATCAACTCTCGACCGGTGGCAGCCGCGATCAAAGAATTTTTTTCCAGTTCGCAACTTTCGCAGTTCATGGATCAAGTCAATCCCTTGGCTGAACTTGAACACAAACGTCGTCTTTCAGCGATGGGACCAGGAGGACTCACGCGAGAGCGCGCCGGCTTTGAAGTTCGCGATGTGCATCATTCTCATTATGGCCGCATTTGTCCGATTGAAACGCCAGAAGGTCCAAACATTGGTTTGGTGGGACACATGGCTTCTTATGCTCGCATCAATGACTTCGGCTTTTTGGAAACGCCTTACATTAAAATTGAAAAAGAAGTGCCTGCCACCCTGGAAGCACTTACCAACCGAATTTTGAATGAAGATATTGCCGGAGTTGGCAAAGTTTGGGACAAAATTGACGAAGAACTGGCCAAGAAAATCATCAAGGCTGGCAAGAAAACTGTTCAAATCAAACCGCACATCTCCAACGAAATTGAATATGTCAACGCCACCGTGGAAGATCGCCAAGTGATCACCCATGCCCGTGTCGCCACCGATGAAAACCGCAACATTGTGGACAAGATGGTGGAAGCTCGCGTGAAAGGACATCCGGAAATGATTGAAGCGGAAAAAGTTGATCTGATTGACGTTTCAGCCAAGCAGTGTATTTCGATTGCAACTTCGCTGATTCCATTTTTGGAACACGATGATGCCAACCGAGCCTTGATGGGTTCAAATATGCAACGTCAAGCGGTGCCTTGCATCGTGCCGCAAGCTCCTTTTGTGGGCACCGGGATTGAAGACAAAGCCGCCGCTGATTCCGGTCAGGTGGTGCTTTCTCTTGGTGACGGAGAAGTTATTGAGGTTGATGCCAGTCACATTGTGGTCAAAGAAACTGCCCCAGTGGGAGCCAAAAAGGACAATTTCAAACGAGAATATCGTTTGCAAAGTTTCGTCAAATCCAATGCTTTTACCAGCATGAGTCAAATTCCGCGCGTGGAAAAAGGTGAAATCGTCAAAAAAGGTCAACTATTGGCTGATGGCGCTGCCACTGAACATGGCGAATTGGCTTTGGGACAAAATCCATTGGTGGCTTTCATTCCTTGGGATGGTTACAACTTCGAAGACGCCATCATTTTGTCAGAAAGACTTTTGCGTGAAGATTGGTATAGTTCAATTCACATTGAAGATTTTGCTATCGACATTCGCGACACCAAATTGGGCGCTGAAATTGTGACGCGAGACATTCCGAACATTGGTGAAGAAAGACTCAAAAATTTGGATGAAACTGGAATTATCCGCATCGGAGCTGAAGTTTCTTCGGGCGACATTTTGATTGGCAAAATTACGCCGAAAGGAGAAGGCGATTTGACGCCAGAAGAAAGATTGCTGCGCGCTATCTTTGGTGAAAAATCCAAAGACGTGAAAGATTCTTCACTTTATTTGCCACATGGTGAACATGGCAAAGTGGTGGACATCAAAATTCTTTCTCGCGAACAAGGCGACAAACTTTCAACCGGAGTGATCAAACAAATTCAAGTTTCCATTGCGCAACTTCGCAAAGTTTCCGTGGGAGACAAATTGGCTGGACGCCATGGAAACAAAGGTGTGATTTCCCGCATTGCGCCAGTGGAGGATATGCCATATTTGCCAGATGGCACGCCAGTGGATGTGATTTTAAATCCATTGGGTGTGGCTTCTCGTATGAATATTGGTCAGATTTTGGAAACTCATCTTGGTTGGGCCGCGCTGAAACTTGGTTACAAAGCCGCCACCCCTGCCCTGGATGGTATGACCGAAGAAGATATCAAGGCTGAACTAAAAAAAGCAGGTTTGCCTGAAAGTGGCAAAATTCGCCTGATTGACGGCAAAACTGGAGAAAGTTTTGACAATGAAACCACCGTGGGCGTGATGTATGTGATGAAATTGAACCATTTAGTGGAAGACAAATTGCACATGCGTTCAATCGGACCATACTCTTTGATTACGCAGCAACCGTTGGGCGGCAAAGCTCAATTCGGCGGCCAGCGTTTTGGAGAAATGGAAGTGTGGGCTCTGGAAGGTTATGGCGCCGCCTATACCTTGCAAGAAATGCTCACCATCAAATCCGATGATGTGCTCGGACGCTCAAAAGCTTATGAATCTATTATCAAAGGAGAAAAAATCAAAAGCCCAAACATTCCGGCTTCATTCCACGTGCTCGTGAATGAACTCAAAGGACTTTGTTTGGATGTCGAACTTGTTGATTCAAAAATGAAAGAGGATGATGGTTTGGATGATGAACTCGGTGGCTATGACAAGCCTGAGGAAGATGTCGACCAACTTTAAGTTTTTCGCTCCGCTATCGCATCGCGAACCTCGACTACGAATCGAGGACATGCGAATAAGAGCTTAAAAATATCTTCAATAAATTTTTTATTTATAAACATCTTATGGAAAATATTACTAAAGTGAGCGATTTCAATAGCGTGCGGCTGCGACTAGCCAGTCCAGACTCTATTATGAATTGGTCTCACGGTGAAATCACCAAACCGGAAACCATCAACTATCGAACTCAACGTTATGAAAAAGATGGACTCTTTTGTGAAAAAATCTTTGGACCTTCCAAAGATTGGGAATGTTATTGTGGAAAATACAAACGCATTCGCTACAAAGGCATTGTCTGTGACAAATGCGGCGTGGAAGTCACTCGTTCAATTGTGCGCAGGGAGCGCATGGGCCACATCAAATTGGCCGTGCCGGTTTCGCACATTTGGTTTTTGCGCGGCGTGCCCTCAAAAATTGGTCTAGCGTTGGGCATTGGCGTGCAAGACATGGAGAAAGTGATCTATTTTTCTGCTTACATTGTCAAAAGCGTCAATGAAGAAGTCCGCGATCGCGTGCTGGAACAACTTGACCAGGAATACAAAGCCAAGCAAAAAGAAATCAAATCTGGCAGCACAGAAAATGATCGTAGCGTGGAAAAAATGTTGGAAGAGCTCAAGGAACAGTATAAAGGCGTGAAAGATGATTTGAAAAATCTCAAACCAATGCAGATTCTGTCTGAATTGGAATATTTCAATCTCTCCACTCGCTATGGTCAAGTCTTTTCAGCTGGCATTGGCGCCGAAGCGGTGCGCAACATCTTGGAAAACATGGATATCGAAAAGATGATCAAGAAAATCAAGAAAGAATTGGAAAGCGAAGACACCACTGACAAAAAGAAATTGTTCAAACGCATGAAACTTTTTCAAGGTTTCAAGAAAGCCAAACTGCAGCTTGAATGGATGTTGCCAACCGCTATCCCGGTTATTCCACCAGACTTGCGTCCAATGGTGGCCTTGGATGGGGGACGTTTTGCGACTTCAGATTTGAATGATCTTTATCGCCGCATCATCAATCGCAACAATCGTCTCAGAAAATTGATTGATTTGGGTGCTCCTGAAGTTATTACTCGCAATGAAAAACGCATGTTGCAAGAAGCGGTGGATGCCCTTTTTGACAACAGCGCCCGCAAAGGACAATCTTCGGTGGCTGCTTCAACCGGACAGCGCCGACCGTTGCGATCACTAGCTGATGCCCTCAAAGGCAAGCAAGGACGTTTCCGTCAAAACTTGTTGGGAAAACGCGTGGACTATTCAGGACGCTCGGTGATTGTGGTTGGACCGCAACTGAAACTGCATCAAGCCGGATTGCCAAAGAAAATGGCGTTGGAACTTTTCAAACCTTTCATCATCAACAAGTTGATTGAAAAAGAATTTGCGCACAACGTTCGAACCGCTGGAAGAATGGTGGATGCCGAAGCGGAAGAAGCTTATGAAATTTTGGATGAAATCATTGAACATCACTATGTGTTGCTCAACCGCGCCCCGACCCTTCATCGCTTGTCAATTCAAGCTTTTCAACCAGTGTTGATTGAAGGAAAGGCAATCCAAGTTCATCCAATGGTGTGTGCCGCTTTCAATGCCGATTTCGATGGAGACCAAATGGCGGTGCATGTGCCACTGACTGATCAAGCGCGCGAGGAAAGTGCCAACATTATGCTTTCTTCTAAAAATCTTTTGAAACCTGCTTCGGGAGCACCAATTGCGGTGCCTTCCAAAGATATTGTGCTGGGAATTTATTTCATCACGCATCTCAAAGCTGGCGTGCAAGGCGAAGGCAAAATTTTTGCTTCGGACGAAGAAGCTTTGCTGGCTCATCAACTTGGACACGTGGCAGTTAATGCCAAAATCAAAGTTGACATCAATGGCATCATCGAAACTTCTGTTGGCCGCATTATGCTCAATGACATTTTGCCTGAGGACTTGCGCTTCGTGAATGAAGAACTGACCAAGAAAGAAGTTGAAGAATTGGTGGCGAAAATTTTGCGAACCAGAGGTCAAGAAGAAACTGCAGCGTTCATCGATCGCATCAAAGCGCTTGGTTTCAAAATGGCCAGCAAGTCTGGAATCAGTTGGGGTATGGATGACCTGAAAATGCCACCTGAAAAAGCCGCTGCGATGACCAAAGCGGAAGAGGAAGTTTTGGTAATCAATGGGCAATATGGCATGGGACTTCTGACTGAAGAAGAACGCAAATATCGCGTGATTGAAATTTGGAACCGCACCAAGAACACTATTGCGGATGCAGTCAAAGCCTCTATGGACAAAGAAGGCTCCGTCTACACCATGGTGCATTCCAAAGCTCGTGGCTCTGAATCAGTGGTGGTGCAGATGATGGGTATGAAAGGCTTGGTGGCCGGCCCAACTGGTGAAACCATTGAATTGCCAGTAAAAAGCTCCTTTAAAGA
Organism: uncultured bacterium; assembly: GCA_903861715.1. GTDB lineage: Bacteria > Patescibacteriota > Minisyncoccia > Moranbacterales > GWC2-37-73 > CAIPMZ01. The sequence continues at coordinate 6,080 of CAIOVI010000045.1, read as the reverse complement.
AGGTTTCAATGTGTTGGAATATTTCATTTCGACGCATGGAGCCCGCAAAGGTATGGCTGACACCGCGCTGCGAACTGCGACGGCTGGATATTTGACTCGTCGCTTGGTGGATGTTTCTCAAGATATTATCGTGCGCGAAGAAGATTGCGGTGACACCGAAGGAACTTTCCTTTATCGCCAAGATTCAGATCGTATCGGCCAAAGTTTTGCGGTGCGAGTTGAAGGTCGCGTGATGGTGGAGGACGTGCTTGATCCAACAACCAAAGCTGTTTTGGTCAAAGCTGGAACGCTGGCAACCAAAGAAGAAGGCATTGCTGTTGAAAAAGCGCAAGTTGAAAAAGTCAAAATTCGCAGCGTGGTGGCTTGCAAAAGCAAACGTGGAATTTGCAAAACTTGCTATGGCATCGATCTTGGTCGCAGTGAAATGGTGGCCATCGGTCAAGCAGTCGGCGTGGTGGCGGCCCAAGCTATTGGTGAGCCTGGAACGCAGCTGACGATGCGCACCTTCCACACTGGAGGTGTGGCCGGAACTGACATCACCCAAGGTTTGCCGCGCGTGGAAGAAATTTTTGAATGCAGGCCTCCAAAGGGCGAATCAATCATTGCTGACGTGGACGGAAAATTGGTGGAAATTGTCACAGAAGGCAAGAAGACGGTGACCTTGAAAGTCGAAACTCAAGAAGGCGAAATCAAAGAATACGCCGTGCCGATCGAATCAACTTTGGTTGTTTCCAAGGGACAACTGATTGGCAAAGGAACTCGCTTTAATGAAGGACACATTGACTTGAAAAAACTTTTCGAAACCATGGGCCGGGAAGCTTTGCAACGCTATATCATTGGAGAAATTCAAGAAATTTATGCGGCGCAAGGTGAAGGTATCAATGATAAGCACGTGGAAGTCATCATTCGTCAAATGCTTTCTCGCTTCAAAGTTTTGGAAGCTGGCGACACTGATTTGCTGCCTGGTGACATTGTGGAACGTGATCAATTTAATGAATCCAATGAGGAAGTTAAGGCCACCAAAGGCGAGCAAGCCACTGGTGAACCGCTCGTCATGGGAATCACCAAGGTTGCGCTTTCAACTGAATCTTTCCTTTCAGCTGCTTCCTTCCAGGAAACTGCTCGCGTCTTGATCAACGCTGCCGTGACCGGCAAAGATGATCGTCTGCGAGGTCTGAAAGAAAATGTGATTATCGGACGCCTCATCCCTGCGGGAACAGGGTATAGAAAATAAAGTTTGTTAGTTCGCCATTAGGCGGTATGGAAATGAAAAACGAGGACGCTTTTGTCCTCGTTTTTTGTGCTAAAAATGCTATTGGTTGAATATAAAAAGATTTTAAGGTATATTTAATATAGGGAAATATAAAACTAAGAAAGAATTTTTATGGTAGTTACTACAATTGAAAAAATAAATTTATTTAATCAAATAACAAAAACACAGGTTAGGGCTGATGTCATTCTCGGTGATTGTTTAAATGTTTTGAAAAAATTGCCAGACAATTCAGTTGATTTAATTGTTACGTCTCCTCCCTATGCTGATCAAAGAAAAAGCACTTATGGGGGAATTAATCCAGATAAATACGTTGAATGGTTCTTGCCCATATCAAAGGAATTATTGCGAGTGCTTAAGCCGAAGGGAACTTTTGTTTTGAATATAAAAGAGAAAATAGTTAGCGGTGAAAGACATACTTATGTTATGGAATTAATTATAGAAATGAGAAAGCAGGGGTGGTTTTGGACAGAAGAGTTTATTTGGCATAAGAAAAATTGTTTTCCAGGCAAATGGCCGAATCGTTTTCGTGATTCCTGGGAGCGTCTTTTGCAATTCAATAAGCAGAAAGATTTTAATATGTATCAGGAGGAGGTTATGGTGCCAATGGGCGATTGGGCAAAAACTCGCCTAAAAAATCTTAGTGAAACTGATAAACGCAGAGATAATTCAAGAGTTGGGAGTGGTTTCGGCAAAAATGTTTCCAAGTGGGTCGGTCGTGAATTAGCCTATCCTACTAACGTGTTAGTGATGGCCACCGAAAGCTCTAATAAAAAACATAGTGCAGTTTTTCCGAAAGAACTTCCAAGCTGGTTTATTAAACTTTTTACAAAGCCGGGTGATGTTGTCTTGGATCCTTTTTTGGGTTCAGGCACAACTTCGATTGTTTCTTTTCAAGCTGATCGAAATTCAATAGGCATTGAGATTGATGAGCAATATCATAAATTAGCTATTGAGAATATTAATGAGTATACAAAATAATATGAAAAAATTGGATTATGAAAAATTAAATCGATTCATAGCTTCTGATGTGATAAAACCTTTTTACGAAATAAGAGTAGACAGGCTTGAAAGTGCTAAACTAGCTAGTATATCAAAAAGAAAAAATCCTTATTTATTCAAGGCAAAAAATGTTGAAACGGCTGGTGATTTGGCAAAAAGCATTCTAGACGCATTCTTGTCTTCGCAAGAAGAAACAATTTTTGGTGACCTTATGGAAAATTTAGCCATTCGAGTTTGCCATGAAGTTTTTGATGGAATAAAAGCAGAAGAAGGGAAATATCGTAGCGTCGATTTGATTTTCAAAAGAGAAAATAAGACTTATATCGTGGGCATTAAATCTGGTCCGAATTGGGGGAATGCTGACCAAATCAACACGATGAGAAAAAATTTAAGACTTGCTAAAAAAATAATTCGTCTTGAAACAAAAATTAGTAGTGTAGTTTCAGTTAATGGCTGTATTTATGGCAGAGAAAACAAGCCACACAAGGTTAACAAAAATCCAGAATTAAGTTACTACAAAATATGCGGTCAATCTTTTTGGGAATTGATTTCGGGAGATGATCAGTTGTATAAAAAAATTATTCAGCCGCTTGATAAAGAAGCAAAAAAAGAGACGAGGTTTTCAGGGAATTATATGTAAAGAAAATAAATGAAATGACAAAAGATGTGGTGGATTTGTTTTACACTAAAGACGATCTTGATTGGGAAAAAATAATAGACTATGTTTCAAAAAAATAATAGTCCTATGTCAAAAGAAGAACAAAGCATTATCGTCGATGAAAGCGACGAAATTATTGGACACAAAAATCGAAGCGAAATTGTTTCGAGTGATATTTATCGGGCAACTGGACTGTGGATTGAAAATAGTGCCGGCGAAGTTTTGTTGGCGCAGCGAGCACTCTCGAAAAAAAATGAACCAGGCAAATGGGGCCCAGCTGTTTCGGGCACGGTTGAAAAAGGCGAAACCTATGAAAGCAATATTGCCAAAGAAGCCCAAGAGGAAATTGGGCTGACTGGCTGCGAATTTCAAAAAGCCGAGAAAATGAGAATTTCTGAAAAGCGCAACTATTTTGTGCAATGGTTTTATGCTCGAGTGGATAGAAAAACTGAAGATTTTCTTTTGGAGGAGGGTGCTTTTGAACAAATCAAATGGTTCAAGAGTGCAGAGCTGAAAAGCGCCCTTGAGGCCGCGCCAGAAAATTTTGTGCCTAGTTTGAGAACGAAGATGAAATTGCTGCAAGATTTTTTGGACAAATAAAATAGTTTTTTTTATAGAATTTTAAAGAGCCTCGTAGGCTCTTTTTTGCGTTCATTTTTTGCTTTTCGCAAGCCTCAAAAACCCTCCCAGTCAAATTTTAAGCTTTAACGGGATAAACTTATCCACAGCCCCCACTTGCAGTGATAATCAAGGAGTGATAGAATGACAGTAGACATTAAGAAATACTTAGAAATATTTACCCAGTTGAATCCTCGCTACTGCGAGGTGCAAAGCAATTTAACAGGGTGAAGAAAGTCATAACGTGAAACATGAAAATAGACGTCATAATTTGTGACTTCAAAAATAAAATGAAAGAAGACAACACAAACAATAAAATAATTCTCTATAAAACCGAAGATGGCAGAACGGAGATTGAAGTGAGTCTGGAGGGCGAAACTGTTTGGCTTTCGCAAAAACAAATGGCGGAGCTTTTTGACAAGGATAGGAAAACAATCACGGAGCATATCCAGAATGTTTTTAAGGAGGGTGAATTGGTCGAAAGTTCAGTATGCCGGAAATCCCAGCATACTGCTGGTGACGGGAAAAACTATGCTGTTAATTTTTATAACCTTGATGTGATCATCTCGGTGGGTTATCGAGTTAAGTCTTTGCGAGGAACGCAGTTTCGCATTTGGGCAACGCAGAAATTGAGAGAATACATTGTGAAAGGCTTTGTGATGGATGATGAAAGACTTTCGGAGGGCGGGGTAAAGAAAAGCTTTTTTGCAGAGTGGTTGGAGCGGGTCAGAGAAATCAGAGCTTCGGAAAGAAATCTTTATGAAAAAGTGAAAGACGTTTTTGCAACCAGTGTTGACTATGATTCGAAAACAGATTTGACCAAAGAATTTTATGCCACAATGCAAAACAAATTTCACTATGCCATCACGGGCAGCACTGCTGCTGAGTTGGTGGTTGAGCGGATTGGTGGGGAGAAAGAAAACTTGGGGCTGACCAATTGGAAGGGGGCAGTGCCGACCAGAAAAGAAGCCGCAGTGGCGAAGAACTATATGTTGGAAACCGAGCTGCGACAGTTGTATCTTTTGGTGGAACAATTTTTGTCTTTTGCAGAATTTCAAATTGAAAGAAAAAACATCATGCACATGAAAGATTGGGTCAGGTATCTGCACGATATGCTGAAATTTAATCAGTTAGAGGTGCTGTCTGGCAAGGGCAAAATTTCTCACGAAAAAATGGAGAAAATTGTGAAAAAAGAATTGGCAAAATTTATTGCGAAGAAATGGTTATCCACAGCCCCCACTTGCAGTGATAATCAAGGAGTGATAGAATGACAGTAGACATTAAGAAATACTTAGAAATATTTACCCAGTTGAATCCTCGCTACTGCGAGGTGCAAAGCAATTTAACAGGGTGAGCAAAGTTTAAAATTGAAATTTAAAAAACTTGAAGTTCCAATTTGGAACCTCAAGATAGAGAAACAAGATTCAAGGTAACAGATTGTGACCTTGAAGAAGAGGTCGCCAATTGGCTTTAAAATTAAAAGATAATTAATTCTTAAATTAAAAATTACACTTTTGTACTTTTGCATGATTGTACAAATTCGCCCGACTCGATTCGCAGAGGTTTCTGCTCATTGATGCGAGGCAGGTAATTCGTAGAAAACATTATGAAACTAACTTCCAAACAAAACACAATTCTCCAGTCGTTGCGAGAATTGATTGATCAGCGCAAAGACAATCCGACCAGCTATCGGTTGCAAAAGTTTTTGGCCACCAAAGGCGTCAATGAGAGCATGAAATCCGTGATGCAGGTGATTGAAGCTTTGGAGAAAAAAGATTTGATCACGCGTGACAAGCAACATCGAGTTTTCATGGTGGAAAATGAAAGCTATGGCGATGCGAAAAATATTTTTTCCATTCCGCTTTACGGCTTGGCTTCTTGCGGTGAGGCGCTGGCCTATGCGGAAGACAATCCGGCGGATGACTTTCTGCAAATTTCCAAAAGTCTTTTTTCTAAACCGGAGCCGGAGCTGATGTTTGCGGTCAAGGCTTTGGGCGATTCGATGAACAAAGATGGGATTGCAGATGGCGACTATGTGATTTTTGAAAAAGCGGAAGGTCGCAATGATTTTGAAGGCAAAATCGTGGTGGCGGTCATCAATGGCATGGCAACCATCAAGCGCTACAAAAACATGGGCAAGGGGATTGTGGGACTCTTTCCACATTCCACCAACGAAACGCATCACCCAATCTACATTTCCGAAGCTGATGTGATTTTCGTGGCCGGAATTTTCAAGAAAGTTTTGCCCGTGAAGTTTGTGAGCCTCTAAATCAGTAATCAGTAATCAGCAATCAGTAACTAGCAATCAGTAATTAGTAACTAAAAACATTTGTCATTTTGGCTTGAGTCATTTGTTTGGCATTAGACATTAGGATTTTAAATTTAAAATTTGGGTTCTTTAGACAATTGTATGGGTAAAGTATAGCAAGGAATTCTGAATTGGGCTATGCTGGGTGTATGAATATATCACAAACGCTAGCCCAGCATTATGAGCAACTTCTTAACCTAACTGATCCATGGATCATTAAGGAT
>CAIOVI010000044.1 GCA_903861715.1 uncultured bacterium | reverse complement strand
ATCCTTAATGATCCATGGATCAGTTAGGTTAAGAAGTTGCTCATAATGCTGGGCTAGCGTTTGTGATATATTCATACACCCAGCATAGCCCAATTCAGAATTCCTTGCTATACTTTACCCATACAATTGTCTAAAGAACCTTTTTTGTTGATATTCCTTGAGGGTAATGTTGTTCATAAGCTAAAATTTAAAAATCTTTTTATAAGTCTCTAAAATCTTTTCTGGAATTGGCTCAACCGAAAAATCAATACCCAAATCGCCAAATTCCTCTTTGGAAAAATCCTTGGTATAGGAAAAAACATAGACAGAAACTGGCTTTTCTTTCAATTTCTTGAGTTCTAAAACAAACTCTTCAAAATAGAACAGGTCAAAAAGAATCGCCACAAATTTGCTTTGATTTTGAAAAATTTTAATTTTATTTTTCTGATAATTGTCACAAACCAAACCAAAAGCATTTTCTTTCAGGCAAATAATTTCCACTGAGCCTTCCACTATTTTTTGTTTAAGTGAGTCAGCTGATTTTTCCAAAGGCACAAAGTCGGTTTTGAGATATTTCAAATTTCCACCGAGTCCTGCGACTTTTTCGCCTTTGGAATTTTCATAACCCAAGGAAACTCGCTTGATTCTTTCGTAGGTAATATCCTCACAAATTTTGTTTTCGTTGTTGGTGCAAAGAATGAATTTATGATTTTTTTTATTTTCATTATTAAATTTCAAAACAGCATGCCCAGTCGTGCCAGAGCCAGCAAAGAAATCCAAAATAATCGAATTTTCTTTACTAAAAATTCCAATAAGATATACTATTAAACTTGATGGCTTGGGGTTATCAAATTTTTTCTCTCCTAAAATATTCAGTAGTTCGTTTTTTCCAGTTCCTCCATCAATATTAATATAATTTTTAAATTTTTTAATAAACTCACCATTTTCTCCAAATCTCTTTTTTTGATAAATATAAAATTCTTCACCTTCCTCAAGAAACAAAAGTTCTGTTCTATATTCTCTCAAAAACTTTTCTTTCCCCCATCTCCAAACTCTCTGGTTATTATATTTACTGTTATATTTTGGAATAATTCTTTTAAAGCCAACCGCCAGTAACTCTGATTTACTTGGCTCTCCAATTACAAAACCATCTTTCGTTTTAATTTTTTCATCAACTACTACTGCATTTCCGTCTGCTTTATTATAATAAATTGAATAAGCTAAATTTGGTCGATTATTTATATGAAAATCAGCAGTTCCATTGTGAAGCGGATAATCTTTTTTATAAAAAGAAATTTCATCTTTTTTCAATCCAGCAATATCAACGGCATCATTTTCTTGATTTATAATTACATTATTAAGGTTTCTCGCATACACTAAAATATTTTCATAAGTATTTTTAATATGCAGATCCATTTGCCTGCCTTTCACGTTATTATGCCAGACAAATTGTGTTATAAAGCTTTGTTCGCCAAAAATTTCGTCACACAATAATTTTAATTGTGCCTGTTCATTATCATCAATAGAAATAAAAATCGCTCCTTCTTTTGATAATAAAGCTTTAGCTAATTTTAGTCTTTTTGCCATAAAAGACAGCCAGCTACTGTGCCTGTATGCATTTTCTTTTAATATAAAATTGTCGTTATATTTGAAATCTTTACTGCCCGTATTGTATGGCGGGTCAATATAAATCACATCGATTTTGTTTTGATGCGTGTAGGCAAGCATTGAAAGAGCGTGAAAATTGTCACCCTCAATCAGCATATTGAAGTCTTGTTTTTGGTCAGTGATAATGTCTGGGAATTTTCCGCCTTTTTCTCGCAAAATCGGAAGGGCATTTTTGCTCTCCGTTTCAAACTTTTCAACTTTTTCTTCCCAAACAAGGCCGTAGCGTTTGCGGTCTTTGAGCTTTTTTATTTGTGCTTCCAAATCAAAAATTCGATCCAGAAGTTCTTTTTCTTTTTCATCTTTTGACATAGGTGAACACTATGCCAGCTGTTTTATTAAATTTTAGACAACAAAAAAGGACAGCCGAGCTGTTCACCCATAACAAACAATCTCGAAAGAAAGTCCAATCATGGAACTCGACTGCCCATCACCACCCACGATTGGATAGCAAAAGACAGCTTTCTTTCGAATAAGTTTGTTATAGGTGAACTTTACCAGTTTATCATCCACCCGCCGAAAAGGCAACAGCCAGCCAGCCCTTTTTGCTGTTCTCTCTTTTATGATTCCCTCTTGCGGAGAAACCAGTCTTGTGGTATTAATAAAATATCAATCAATCTATTTTGGTTGATATTTATTTTTTCCTTAATAATAAAATAGGGAGTTGTTATGCATCACACTGCCGAAACAGATTCAGTTCTTCTTGCGATTGGCACATTGCTAAATGAAAAAAATTTGTGGAATCTTAACAAGTTGCAAATGAGCTATTTGGGTGCAGAGAAAAACACCTTGACTTTGATGTTTTTTCTGAACAATAGACTTACCTTTTCCGCTGCTTATCTCCGAAAAGAAAAAACTATTTGTATTTATTTGCCAGGTGAAGAAAGGCCTAAATACACAATAGTTCCACTACAACCGCCACAAGAGCACCGGAAAGAAATTAAAGAGTTGCTAACCTTGTGTGTTAAACAAGGCAACAATTTTATTGTCAACGATTTTACACTGCCATGCGATATATATCTCGCAGGTCAAAGTGTTCCAGTTGGCAACATTATAAAAGCACATGATACCTTGACACTGCGCTTGGGAGATAATCAGAATGGTTATCGTACCTTGAGTTCTGTTCCCCTGACTAAGCGTTAAGCAGTTAACTGCATTATAAATGCTTAGAAAAAGCCCCGCTTCAACAAGAGTGGGGTTTTTCATTTCTTGATAATTTTTTCCTAATTTCAGCCAATAAAAATAAACCCCTCCCTACTTCTTCCTGCAACCTACCCACATCAAAAAACCTAAATATGCTAAATATGCCAAATATGCCAAATCCCGCATATGCCAGAATTAACATATTTTATCCAATGACATATTTTCAAAAAACCCAAAACCGTCATTATCTCACGGTCGTGAGATAATGACGGTTTTTTTATTTCTACGTAATTACAAAAAACCGATTATACCAAAACTGGACAACCGCCGGCCTGATTCATTATACCAATCCACATCACTACGCAAAACATTACTAATAAACGAAGCATTTCGGGCAGGCATTTTTTTGGCATAATCACAAAAACCCAAGAATTGAAATTTATTGCGACCGCAATAAATTTCAATTCTTGATTAGAAAAACTTTTTATACGGAATCAACTTAATTAATGACAGCTAACTAGTGTTAGAGGCTAAGCCTCCTATAGGAGGCTTAGCCTCCTTAAAACCAATAGTAATCTAATTGATTCAGTGTTACTTATCCTAACCAGCAAAAAGCACCCTTGCGGATACTTTTTCTTTTTGCATAATTTTAAATTCAGAAACTATCCACCCAATTTACCCACACTCTTATTACACAGCAAAGATCTCATTTGAACAATCGCCGTTTCATTAAGTTTCAAAAGTCTTTCTGATTGAGACATCCCCATTCTAATGAGTTCAGCATTGATGCTTTCAAGATTTGCCAAACAAACCAACTGGGTCACATTTGCATAATCCCGCATATTACCTGCCGTATTTTTATTTATTGCTTTCCAATTTTTAGCAGTCATCCCAAAAAGTGCCATGTTTAAAACATCCGCTTCATTGGCATAGACAATTTCAGCATCTTGCTTGGATAATTTTTGAGGCAAAATAATATTTTCTTTAATTGCGTCAGTGTGAATTTTATAGTTTATCTTTGTGAGCATTCTTTTGGCATCCCAGCCTAAGGTCAATCTTTCATTCTCCTCCACTTTCAAGCGTTGAAATTCTTTAATCAGATATAACTTGAATTCTGGTGAGATCCAAGTGGCAAATTCGAAGGCAATATCTTTATGAGCGAATGTTCCCCCACCATAGCGACCAGCTTTTGAGGTGATGCCAATAGCTTTTGTTTTTTCAATCCATTTTTGAGGCGTAAGAACAAAAGCATTTGTGCCAGCTTCATTTTTAAAGGTATCGAATTCGACACGGTTAAAATTATCATTATGTATTTGTTCCCAAATTCCAAGAAAATCAACTGTGTATCTTGTTTTCATCCAATTTTGAATTGCAAATCTTGGATCATCAATATTTTTAAATCTTGCAATATCCGTAAGTGAAATATAGTCATCTTCCTTTGTTGATAAACTCACAGTAATTAACTGATTTTTAATTTTTATTTTTTTGTTTGTCATAAGGATAATATTAATGATTAAAAGTGACCATGGTGCTATTATACAGAATTAACTTAATTAATGGTAGATAGACGTTGGAGGCTCAACCTCCATAATGGAGGTTGAGCCTCCTTGAAACTAACAGTGTTTTAGTTAATTTGGTATTATATCACTTTTATGTTTTTGATGCAAACATACATCAAAAAATCCCACTTGCGTGGGATTTTTGAAAAAACTAAATTTTTGCTAAGCCACAATTTTGGCTTTGGCGACAATTTCTTTGAAAATTTTGTCGGCAGTTTTCTTGTCTTCTCGCAAGAAGGCTTTGGCGCTTTCACGGCCAGCTCCGAGTTTGATGTCGCCGTAGGAAAGTGAGTTGCCAGATTTTTTGACCACTTCAAATTTCACACCCGCATCGAGCAAATCTCCAGCCAAGGAAATTCCTTCGTTATACATGATGTCAAATTCAGCAGTCTTGAAAGGTGGCGCCACTTTGTTTTTCACAATTTTGACTTTCACCCGATTGCCAACCACATCTTCACCTTTTTTGATTTGCGCAGCTTTGCGAACTTCGATGCGCACCGAAGAATAAAACTTGAGTGCTTGTCCACCAGTCGTTGTTTCTGGGTTGCCAAACATCACGCCAATTTTCATGCGAATTTGATTGATGAAAATCACGGTGGTGTTGGAACGCGCAATGATGGCAGTGAGTTTTCGCAAGGCTTGAGACATGAGGCGTGCTTGCCTTCCCACATGTTGGTCACCCATCTCACCTTCAATTTCGGCGCGAGGCACGAGAGCTGCCACGGAATCCACCACAATCACATCAATCACTCCGCTACGCACCAATGATTCCACGATGTCCAAGGCTTGCTCGCCTGTGTCAGGCTGCGAAACCAAGAGATTTTTGATATCCACCCCGATCTTGTTGGCATATTCAGGATCCAAAGCATGTTCAGCGTCCACAAAAGCTGCGGTGCCGCCACCTTTTTGCGCATTAGCCACCACGTGCAAAGTCAACGTCGTTTTGCCAGAACTCTCTGGCCCATAAACCTCAATGATGCGCCCACGTGGCACACCGCCAATTCCAGTGGCAATGTCCAAGGAAATTGAACCAGTTGGAATTGCTTCTACGTCAACTTTTTTCACATCCCCCAATTTCATGATCATCCCTTCGCCAAATTTTTCTTGGATGTCTTCTACCAATTTATCGATTTCTTTTTTGCCTGCGTTTTTGATTTCTTCCACTGCCTCTTTCGGAGGCTTTTTTTCTTTTGCTGCGTAAGCCATATTCCTTGCAATACAAATGATGCGAATTTAATGCGAATCTACGAATATGCGAATTATTTGCATATTTGCATTATTTGCATAGATTTGCGTAATTTGTATTTTTTAAAATTTTTTATTTATTTAAAACCTTGCCATTTGCATCAAACACGATGTCTTTGGCGGGAGCAGAACTGGAAGTCAGTTGCCCCAAATCTTTGCCGTTTATTTTCACAAAAGTTTCCCGGCCATTGCCAGAACTGACACTGATTTTTTCTTTGGCCTCAAATTTTTGCACATTTTGGGGATCTAGCACCCCGCTATAAACCAAGCTGCTGTCCGCCTCCACCGAAAGCCAGGTTGGATTTGGGGCAACAGAAATCTCGGCCTTGACCGGATTATTTTGTTGATCAGAGCTGTTTGCCGGCTGCCCCACCTGACCTCGATCAGGCTGATTTTCAGTTGGTTGGAAATTGGCACTAACTGAAACGGATTGGGTGGTTTCTTTGTTGAATTTGTTTTTGGCGCGCACATTAATCACATTGAGGCCATCTTTGAGTCCTACATCTTGACTGAATTCACCTTTTTCATTGACCAACACTGGCTGATCATTGATGGTCACCAAAGCATCTTTTTCGGCCACTCCCGATACCGCTATTGAAATTCCTTCAGCCACAGCGCCATTGATTGGTTTGATGATGACTAACCTTGGAGTTGAAACGAAATTATTGATCTGCAAATAAAGATAAACGAAGCTTCCTAGTGCCACTAAAGTGATCAGACTGACCACGACCACTTTCGGTGAAATGATGAAAATTGAAAAATCAATTGGTTTTCTGATTTTATCCTCATCAACAATTTTTTTGATGTTTTTGTGAATGCCTTTTTCCCGCTCGAATTGTTTGATGAGATTATTTTCCGCCAGTCCCATATAGAGAGCGTAGCTTCGCAAAAAACCTCGCACATAAACATCGGCTGGCAACTTCATGTATTCACTTTCTTCAAAATATTGCAGATATTTTGCCTGAATTTTGGTGCCTTTGGAGATGTCAGCCAAGGTGAGGCGTCGCTCTTCCCTGATTTTTTTCATCCGCTCGCCCAGCGTCAATGAATCCAGTTTTTTTCGAGTAAATTGAACCATTTTAATTTTACCGATACGAAACTACGAAACATATACGAAACTACAAACTTGCATTACTCCTCTCTTTAGCAAAGAGAGGTTGGGAGAGATTTGAAAAACTTTCTTTATCTTAGATAATCTTTCAAATCCCCCTCAATCCCCCTTTTCTAAAGGGGGAAGCAAATTTGTTCGTAGATTCGGTCTTCATTCGTAGATTCGAATCGGCTTTTACATTTGCCACTTGTCCCTGGCGATTTGATCTTGCATGGAATCATCGTATTGCGGTTGGCTGCCCTCGCCGTCAACCAAAACTTCTCTAGCTTTGGCGCCTTCTTGCGATCCGACCACTCCATTGTCTTCCATCATATCCACCAGCCTAGCCGCTCTGGAATAGCCAATCCTGAGACGTCGCTGCAACAGTGAACAGGAAGCTTTGCCAGCTTGAATAACCAATTTCTTTGCTTCTTCATAAAGCGGATCTTCTTGACTGTCGCTTTCACTTTCCATAGCTTCGAAATTAATCTTGGTTGCATGCTGCACCGTTTTGACCTGACCGTTTTGATTGCCAGCCGGCTTTTCTTCGACCGAATCAATTTCACCTTCCAAGCTATCCTCAATTTTTTCGAATTTTTGCTTTTTGATAAACTCGACCACTCTTTTAACTTCTTCTTCCGAAACAAAAACTCCTTGCACCCGGCGCAAATCAACTGCTTCAGCAGCTGAGAAAAGCATATCTCCATTGCCCAACAATTTTTCGGCGCCACTGGCGTCCAAAATTGTGCGCGAATCCATCAGGGATGGAACACGGAAAGCAATTCGAGTTGGAATGTTTGATTTGATGAGACTCGTGATGACAGTCACAATTGGCTTTTGGGTGCTTAAAATCAAATGAATGCCCACGGCTCGAGCCATTTGAGCCAAGCGAATGATAGCACCTTCCACTTCTTTGCCATGCGAAGCCATCAAATCTGCCAATTCATCAATAATGATCACGATGTAGGGAATTTTTTCAACCGCCTCTTCGGTGATTTCGCCAGTTTCCGCATCAATATTTTTGAACATTTCGCCGCTTTCCGCCTTTCGATTGAAAGAAGCAATGTCCTTAGAACCAATTTTTTGCAAAATTTTGTAGCGACGTTCCATTTCGCCAATTGCCCATTTGAGTGCATGCAGAACTTTGCCATTTTCCACAATCACATCCGTGAGCAAATGCGGGATGCCGTTGTAGGGCGTCAGTTCAACTCGCTTTGGATCAACCAAAATCAATTTCAGATCTTCTGGTGAGTTTTGATAAAGCATCGACAAAATTAAGGTGTTGACGCAGACACTTTTGCCAGAGCCAGTTGAACCAGCAATCAACAAATGCGGCATTTTTTTCAAATCGCCAAAAATATAGTTCCCGCTCACATCTTTGCCAAGGGCCAACAACAAATTTGATTTTCGATTTTCAAATTCCAAGGCTTGCAACAGCTCTGGCAATCTGATGGTGGCATTTTTTTTGTTAGGCACTTCAATCCCCACCAAAGAACGGCCTGGAATTGGAGCTTCAATACGAACTTGCCTGGCTGCCAAACGCAAAGCCAGGTCGCTGCTGAGGGTGGTAATACGGCTGAGCTTAACCCCCACCGCCGGACGAAAACTATACTGCGTGACAGTTGGACCAGTTTTGATTTCGCCCAATTCAACTTCAATTCCAAAATTAAGCAAGGTGTCTTGAATGATTTTAGCATTCTTTTCCACATCGCCACCTTGAGCTTTTTCAATTGAAGCATCCAACAGTGAAATCGGAGGCAGTTCCCAAGCCAATTGCTGCTCTTGATCATTGGTTTGATTTTTTTTGCTTTTCTCTTTTTCATCTTTTGGCCTCCAAGCAGCTGCTTTTTTGAGCACTGCGGCCATGGCACTTTCCTTTTCGCTTTCTTCATTGGGATCCTGCACAAATTTGGTTTTTTTGAGAGGCTTTTCTGCTTCAATTTCCAAGACTGATTTTTCTTCAGCTTTTTCGCTTTCAGTCTCTTCAATTTCTTCACTTTCAGTTTCTCCTTCCTCTTCATTTTCGACTTTACTGTGAAAAAACTTTTCAAAGAATTTCACCAAAGAAAAATCAAAGGCCACCGTGACGCCAATCAAAACCAGCGCAATCAAAATGATTGAACCGCCAATTTTGCCAGCCAATTTCAAGAAAGCAAAAGCCAGGGCGTAACCCAAAAATCCTCCTCCACTGCCAGCTTTGGCAACTTTGAGCATTTTGTCGCCATCATAGGCCAGAATGTGAATAGCGCCCAGGGTGCTGACAAAAGCCATGGAAAGTCCCACTAGCTTGGAAACATAAAACAGAGTTTCTTTACGAAAAAGCAAAATAACCCCGGCCGCCACCAGCACAATTGGTGAAATATATTTACCAACCCCAAAGAGCAAACCCGTGAGCGAATTGAGAAATTTTCCCAAAATCCCAGCGTCCACAACTTTCGCTTGCGATAAAAAAGCCAACACAAACAAAATAGCCAAGGCGAAAAAAAATATCGCCACCACGCTTCTTTTGACATCTCCACTGAAAATTGCCTTGGTTTCACTTTTTGGCGATTCTTCCGATTGAACCTTCTTTTTGTTTTTTCCCATATATAAAGGCAGAAAAATTCAGTGGCCAAAAGCCACAAAAATTTCAGCCAATTCAAATGATAGCCAATTAGTTTTGTCTGCCCTTATTCTAGCACAAACTGCGCCTGACAACTAGACCTCCTAGCTGGGCTATTTTCGCCAACCTGGAATTAAAACTGCAAACAATTTGTGTTTTTATATTTTGTTTTCAACGAACTTTTTTTCAAAAATAACACTTTTTCAAAAATAAACTGCTGCCTGCTTTCAATCATTTCCAGCCACTGCCGATAGTCATTTTCCAATTTGAAGATCTTGGTGTGTCTGAGTGCCATGCTCAAGTCAAGCTGCTTGAAAAATCCGAGCTGCGCCAGAACTTGGCGATACATTTTTTCTTTTTGATTTTCGCAGTGCCAAACAGCCAACAAGCCAGCTCCATAAATTGCGCCTATCAGGACTATTAAAATTTTGAGCAGCAAAATAAACATAATTTCGAGTGTTTAAAATTTTCTCTGCAAATAATTATTTATTCACCAAAAAGAAAATTGAAGCACATTAACCAAATTTTGGTTCTTCGGGAAATGTTATGGGTAAAGTTCCAACTTTCCACAATGGAATAAAATTGCAACTCGGTAATTTTGGAAACTTCTAAATCCTCTGGCGTTGGCTTTGATGGATTGTATCTTGGAATTCAACCCTTCCGT
>CAIOVI010000043.1 GCA_903861715.1 uncultured bacterium | reverse complement strand
CCTTCCACAATTTTTATTTCCTCCTTCATTAAACTATAAAACCAACGACAAACTCAACGCATTATTCCCATGCTTTTATTTTATCACAGTTGAAATTTTTAGCGACCGCAATAAATTTCAATTCTTGTTTTGTTACGTAGCAGATTACAGAATGCCAGTCAAGGACCGTCCTTGGAGAATTTCAGCTCAGCAATATTGACAGAGGAAGATTTAAAAAGTTTTATTTTTCTATATTGATTTCTTTTTCTACACTTTTTCTCAATTTTTCAATTTCTTTTTTAGTAATCATTTTATTAAAGAAAGAATTCCTCTCTCCCAGATCTTTAAACGAATGCCCGCTATGCCACCAATTATTATCAACACTAAGAAATCTATCATGAAAATTATTTGTCACGTAAACTTGAATATTGAAACCGCTATTACGCAAATCTTCAACATGACATTTAATCAAAAGGCTACTTTTCTTACTTGTTAGAATTTTAACATCTGTATTTGATTTCAATAATTCAATTACCATTAATATCTGCTCATCTAAGTAACTATCAATTATAATTATGGATTTTTTTGCTGAGCATATCAAATTTCTAAGAAAAATATAAGCGTTATTCTGTTCACCTTTTATTATGTACATATTATCAAAAAACAATCTTTCAATATTTCTTTTGTTTTCTTTAACCAGTATTTTAATACCCCGTTTTTTTCTGTTTTTAATAAAACTTTCCAAATTAAAGAACTTTCCAGCGATAATTTTACGCATAGAATAGCCCATAGTAAATGGCAGACTGATAATTGAAATCTCAATTCCTGAATTTCTAATTTTTCGAAGTAATGGAATAAAGTCACCATCGCCAGACACCAAAACAAATTTCTCGAATAAAAAGGCTGATTGTATTGCATCTATGGACAACGCAATCTCAACACCCTTTGAAATAAATACCCCACCCCTTTTCACAAGATCCTCTAGATGAATTATATATCCGTTTTTCTTCAATGTTGCATAGAAGATATTTTGCCTTTTGTCTTTTATATTAATTGCCCCATAAAAATGAACTTGTACTTTTTGCCCAAACTCATGTTTAATATTTTGAATAAAATCCAGATAATTAATTGGGATATTTAATTCATGAACAATTCTATAAAGCCAATCTCCATCTATAAAAACAACAACTAATTTACTTTTTTTCTTTTTATCCATATGTGATAATATTTTTCCACTATTCCTCCCAAAGTTTCGCAATAGCGTCTTTGGTTTTTTGTTCGTAAATTTCAATAAGTTTTTTGTTGCTTTCCACAATTGAGCGTTCGGCTTCGATTTTTGAGACGATTTGTTTTTGAATGGTGAGAGGTGGAAGACCAAATGAAAAATCAAATAAATACTCTCTATTCACTTTCGGCATACCAACCCTACCTGATCCCTGAATTGCATATTCGGTAAACTCGGGTGTTAAAAGTAAGGAAAATAGGAAATCTCTCATTAATCTGTTATTTGATGGCTTCAATGGGTATATGTCAGCACTGCATAGTCCCCGAAAATTTGGTCGTGCAACTTTCATTAAGTATGGACGAATTTTATTATATAATACTACTGTTTCATCAAATATAAACTTTCCAGAAATTAATTTTTCATTTTCTACTGACTGCATATTTATTAATTCTCCATTCGCTGAAATTATATTCGCTCCACCTACATGCAATAGATTCTTGAATTCATCATCACGAGGATTAACGAGCTTCGATACTATCTCGCAAACATCATTTAATTTTACCTTTTCCCATCTTAGGTCAAATTCAATTTTTGGCTTCCAGTTTGAGATAATTTGCTTAGCACCAGTTATAATATTTTGATAGTTATCTAGCTCTGCTACAGTTTGCTCTTGAATTTTAAGAGGAGGAAGTGGTATTTTTATTTTTGAAACAGATTTCACTGTTATCATTGGGATTCCAACACCTTCTTTTATGCTAGAAAAATCAAAATTACTTAATTGAAAATAAACATACTTTTCATTTACTTTCTCGTTTACGGTCACCGCTATAGTTGTTTGAGTACATGTGAAATCTTCTACTTGAGGAAGCTTAATGGATCCAATTGTTCCTCGTGCCCCAATAACTATTGTTTTTTTACCAAAAGATAACTTAGTTTTATTTGAATACATCCAGGGTCTATTAGAAGTATCAGCACTAAAAATCGGGCGCCCAGTGCCAGTGAGATCACTCTTAATTAAAGTTTCACCCATTCTAATCTCGGCGATGGCACCCAATTCAACCATTGGCCATTTCGCATTTGAATAATCAGTCGCAATGCGATAACGATCACCACTCAGATTGTAATCACCGCTCTCGGCAATTTTTGTTTTCTGGACTGTCTGCACCTTGATTTCCCTGATTAAAGGATTGGTATGATTTTTGATCCATTCGTCCAATTCATCATGACAATCCGATAATCCGTTTCCAATCATGGTTTTGAATTTATTGAGAACCTCCAAAGCCCTTGGCAAATCATTCTTTTGACTCTCTCTTCTTTGCGCGCCCAAATCAAAACCATCATTTTCAACTTTCACAAATATAATTTCACTTCGTTGTTTAGCAATTTCGTTGTCAAAAAGTAGAATACTTGTTTTCACGCCAGCATAGGGATTGAAAACACCACTCGGTAAAGAAACTACTCCATAAAGCCCATCTTCAATAAGATTTTTTCTCAATTCTTTGTATGAATTTCCTGAGGAAAAAATAATTCCTTCTGGCACAATGATTCCAGCCCGACCTTTTGGACGCAAATGATGCATAATATAATCCACAAACAAAACTTCACTCTTGCTTGCCTGAATGGTGAATTTACTGTGCGGTTTTCCTGCACCTTTGGGGGTCATAAAAGGCGGATTGGCCAGAATTACATCAAATTTATCATTCCAGCGTTCTTCATCAGCGAGAGTATTGTAGGCAACAATTTGCGGATCTTTGAAATTATGCAAATACATATTAACCCGAGAAAGGCGCACCATCTCTGGTGAAATATCATAGCCAATAAAACTATTCGTCAATTTCTTTTTTTGCTCTGGCGTGAGTGGAATCTCTTTTTTTTCTGGATCATTCAAACCATCGTGTTGCTCGAGAATATGTTTGTAGGCAGAAATCAAAAAGCCAGCCGTGCCACAAGCAGGGTCAAGAATTTTGTCATCTTTGGTTGGGTTGACTACATCCACAATAAATTCAATGATATGGCGTGGGGTGCGGAACATCCCAGCATCACCTTGACTACTCATCACTGAAAGTAAATATTCAAAAGCATCCCCCAAATCTTCAGAATGAGAATAGTTGAAATAGTTTATTTCTTTTAAAAACATATCCAGCACTTCTGGTGAGCGATATGGCAAAAAAGCTGATTTAAAAATATCACGGAATAATTCCGGAAGTTGTTTTGACTGTGAAAATTTCACTAGTGCTTCGCCATATAAATTCATTCTCTCTTGAGCACCGATTCGTCCATCCATAATTCGAACCCAAGCATATTTTTCCAATTCGCCAGTGAAAAAAGTTGGCTTGCCACCAATTTTAATTACACTTTGATCCATATCATCCATAAACTTATAGATCAAAGCATTTGTGATTTGATCAATTTGAGTGGAAGGATTTGGCACAACGCCAACAAGAATTTGACGGGCAGTGTCAATGTGTCTTTTTGTTTCTGCATTCATAATTTTATAAATTCTAATAATCTCAATTTACAACTTTCACTACATGCTCACTACATGATTTTTTGGCTAAAACAAGCTATTTATTGGAATAATAGCAATAATGGCGATGAATTCACTACATACTTTTTACGCCCAACTCGGGATGTATTCTTTCGGTTTTTCAGACTCTTTTATGAGTCCTTTTTCTGTTGTTGCCTTAATTATTGCCGAAGCAGTTGGATAATTTTTCTCACCGATGCCAAGTCGCTCTCTCAGCGTTGCGTTTGTCATCCTTGATTTTTCTATATACTTCAAAACGCAATGTTGAAAACATGCTCGAATTTTGTCATCCAGTGTCATTTCTTTTAAATTTTTATGTGAGTAT
>CAIOVI010000042.1 GCA_903861715.1 uncultured bacterium | reverse complement strand
TTCACCCTTGATAGCTGTGAGAGCTACTTGGGCTTTTTCTTGGGGGCTAAAGGTTTTGTGTATTTTGGTCATAAATTTGGGTTAATATTTCCCTCTAAGTTTAGCATATTTCGTGTGCAGATTTATGGGACCATTATAGTTTGTTATCGAAACAACTTCTCCTTGCTGTCTCCACAAAAAACTCTCCTCCATCATGACCGTCACAATGTCACCGACTTTTATCTCTGCCATTTCAGCCTCCTCAAGTTTGAGAAATTAAACAATTTTGTCATTTTAAATTACTATTTTTGTGACCTAATCCTAAGGAAAAACTAAGTAAAAGTCAAGCGAAGTAGAATAATTTTCTTCAAGAAAAAACCCGCCTTCAAAGGCGAGCAGGGGTGGCAAAAGATTAGGATGATTATTTTAAACAAATTACTACTTAGAAAAATTCCTCCCACCAAATGCAACTAGAATAAAATTTTTTCCAATTCGTCAAAATCAGCGATGACCATGTCGGCTCCAACTGAATCCAGGCGCTCCTTGATGAAAGTAGTTGTGATTCCACATGTTTGGCAACCAGCCGCTTTGGCGGAGATGATCCCATTGTCAGAATCCTCAATAACCAGGCAAGTTTTGGGATCTGCTTTCAATCTCTGCACTGTCACAGTATATGGCTCTGGATGAGGCTTTCCGTTTTTCACGTCATCCGACGTGACCATAATTTCAAAAAAATTCTCGAGTCCATATTTTGCCAAAATTTTCTCCTGTTGAACCATGCGTCCTGAAGTCGTCAAAGCGAGCTGATATTTTTGACTACTTTTAAGTTTCTCCAAAAAATTGCGAACGCCAGTAATCAGCTCCATGTCTTGCAAAGCAAACAAAAGATACAAATTTATTTTCTGCTCAATCATTTTTTCAATTGGTTCATTGCCAGTGCCATATTTTTTACTGGCATAGGAAAAAATATCCTCCAGTTTTCTTCCTCGGAAACCATCCCATTCACTCTCTAAAACCTCCATACCAAACTGACGGCAAACTTCCATTTCTGCCCTTTCATGAATTGGCTCCGAATCCACAAGCACACCATCCATATCAAAAATTATCGCATTAATTTTTTCCAGTTCCATAATTTTTCCTTTTTAATTCATTAGTCTTAATAAACTTGCCTAATTTCATTATACCCCTTTTCCGGCCAAGAAAAAACACCCCCTGAGGGGTGATCACAAAAATACGTGTTGCAAACCACTTGGCATCAATGACCAAGTGATTTGCAGAAATAAAAACAAAAAAACAGATTCACGCAAAAGCCTCCTCTGACACGAGTTCACGCTTCGGCAAAGAAATGTGACAAACGAATCGATAAGAACAGGTATTGCAAAAAAGGGCCCATTTGTAAGGGCAACCCGAGACAAAAAATTCATCGCCATCCTCAGAAGGAAGCAGAGCATAAGGATCAATGATTGGAATTTTTTTCTTGCTGCAAATTACTGTTGGACTTTCCAGCAAAAAATTTGATCCGCTAAATAAAGCCATTGCCACCAGGCCGATTTCTTCAAACGTAGGATTGATCTTAACAATGACCAGCTGATCACCGCTTTTCCTGATACCAATTTTTGAAGAATCAAGCGAAAGCCGCAATCTCATGAAAAAAGTTGCAATTTCAGTCACAACAACCGCTCCAAAATGAAGCAACTTTGAATCGGTCATTGCTAAACTCTTTTTGAAAGTCAGCAGGGATGATTCAAGCGGATTCAATTCCCCCAGCTTTTCTTCTTCAGACATCAACTCTGGAGGGTCCAGGGTGACCCAACCGAAAGCCAAGAAACAAACAGCCTCACTAAGGCCCTTACTGGCTTCCAGCAATTCCCGCACCATTCCTAGTGGATTCATTTGCGTTCAATTTAAGGGTTAAAATTTTTCAAGAACAGTATTTCTTACATTGAAGATTTGAGCCATTATACCCACAAAACCTGAATTTTAGCAAGCGATCTATGCCAAAAACCACTTGGCATCAATGACCAAGTGGTTTGCAAAAAGATGGAGAAAGATTATTTGTTTTTTTGGTTGTTTTGAATTTTGAAAAAGATTTTCTTGCCTGCCAGATAGACAGCTCCGAGCAAAACAGCCCAGAGCAACAAAAGTGGCAAACCGACAATCAGCAAACGAATGACAAAGTCAACAAAATTTTGCAAATCTTTCAAAAGCAAATTGACCGCCTCTTTGGCAACTTGGATTGGTCGCCAAGAATCAGCCACGGTGATGTTGGCATCTTCGGTGAGAGAAACTGAAATCACTGACATGTCAGTTTGGGACTCGAGATATTTGATGCTTCCCTGCAACTGTTCAATCTCACCTCTAACTCTGGAAACTTCCCGCGTGACTGCCAGGACATCATCAATTTTTTGAGCTTGAGCGAGAATCTTGAGGAAAGATTGTTCCTCAGCCTGACTGTTGACCAACTGCGCTTTGAGATCCGTATACTCCTGCGTCACATCTTGACCGGCGGTTGATTCTCGGATGACCAAATTGGCAACCGATTTTATTTCTGCAAAAGTTTTTTCAAAATTAGCCACCGGCACTTTCACTGTCAACACTCCGCTTTTCACGTTTTTGCTGCTTTGATAAAAATTAGAAGCAAAAATTTCGCCGCCTTCGTTTTTGGCAATTTCAGTGATTTTCACGACAGCTTCATCAACCGCATTGATTTTCAAATTCAAATTTCCATTTTTGACAATTTTTTTCTCAACAGGCGCTGGACTTGGCTCGGGCGCAACAGCCAAAGGTGCGCCAACCATTCTGCCACCCCCGGAAGCTGCGTAGTCCGCAGAAGTTGCCACCCCAACGCTCGAATTTTTGCTCAAAGACGATGGTGCGCCAACTTCATCAATTGCCACACTTGGTGCAACCACTTCCGTTGGAGAGAATTTATTGCCATTAAAAGAATCAAAAATGGTAAACAAGCCAAAGCAAACAATCAAAGCTCCCAAAACAAGGCCCCCGATTTTCAAAATTTTGTTCATATTTTTTGTTAATTTTTAGATGCTCCGATTATACCATATTTTCACCCAACAAAAAAACACCTCCTCCCGAGGCGGACATGCTTTGGAAAAAGTGTTTTTATATTTGTCATTTGAGACAACAAAAAAGCACCTTTGCGAAAAAGTGCTTACTTGCCCCGCCCTGTAACTTTCCAAAGAAAGAAGTGCCTCATAATAGGAATTAGATGCTTTCTATTTTTGACAGCACTAAATCACAGATCAAGGTTACTTTCTCAATGGCTTCTTCGGCCTCTTTGATTGAAATATCCTCTCTGAAATCAGGATATCTTGATTCAAAATAATAACTAGTTAAAAGTAATGCTTCGTCTTTGTATTTTTGAAATTCCTTGTCAATTTTTTCCGCAATATTTTCTAAAAGCGTATCCAGAGAGTGAGTCTTTTCAAATTCAAAATCATTATAAGCCAAATATCCCTTCAGATACTTTTCAGCAACCTGATGTGCGTGATAACAGACAATCGCTGGATAGGCGTTATTTTTGAGTAATAATTTAGCAGCGCCAAAATCTTCTTAGGCTTTTTCTTACCATTCTTTAAATTGTTCAGGATTTTTAATGCCCATATATCAACTTACCATCACGAAGAACTTTTCTAACGAACACATCTCTAATATTTATTCGTTTTTCCAATTCTTCAGGGGTATAAATAATTATATCCATTGGCACACCACTGCCAAAAAGTTTCTTTTTCAATGAAATTTGCCTAACTCTCTTTGTCTCATCGGATTTTTGGACGATAAATAAATCAACATCACTGCTCTCAGTTGGTTTTCCCCAGGCATAAGAACCAAAAAGGATAATTTTTTCTGGATTAATTTCTTTGATTATTCTTTCCCTAATTTCAGGAATTCTAGCTTCATATTTACCCATATAAATATTATACTGAATTAACTTAATTAGTGGTAGCTAGGCGTTGGAGGCTCAACCTCCATTATGGAGGTTGAGCCTCCTTGAAATTAACAGTGTTTTAGTTGATTTGATATTATATCCTAATTTATAAACCATTACAATTTAAACTTGCTATTAATATCAGCTCCTTACATTTATTTTTATAACATTTCAATGGTCTATTTGTAACATTTATGTTACAAAAGGTCAACCAAGATATTGCCTTATGCGCATAAAAGGCTTTAATAAGCCACAATTTCCATAACAAAAAAATACCTCGCGAGAAGTATTTATTTGCCTACAGCAGTACGCAAAACAACAATAAAGTTGCTAATCCCAGTGAAATATTCCTTACGGAATTTCACAGGATAAATCGTAAGCTATTGTGGCTAGTCCTAATGATTGAGTTTATCTGAGATTTCACAAACCGAAATTTGTAACGACCATGGTTATAGCCTTTCAATAAATTGAAAGGTGTTCACCGTAACTCCCTAGAAAGGAGGTGATCCATCCACAGCTTCCGCTACGGATGCCTTGTTACGACTTCACCCTTATCATCGATCCCACCGTTGTCCCCGGTATAAAACAGGGCCTTCGGGTGTTACCGACTCTCTTGGTGTGACGGGCGATTATCTTCGTGAAACTACGAATTGATGTTCCCATCGTGCCTGCGGATTTCCCGCACACGACGAGCTCAATGCATTTTTTGTTTGAGTGCAAAGATTCTTCGCAAACCTGGATCAGTGAAATGTTCATTATTCATAATCATCTCAAAAATCGCGCAAAAAATTTCAAAGTCACCATTCTTTGAACGTAACTTCAAAGAATTCCTTTTGAAAAACGGAATAATTTTTGTCTCCAAATCACGTCTATTGGCAACTTCAAAGCGATAACAATTTTGATGATTGGCACGCGCATCTTTTTGGAAATACACATTGCCACACCCGAAAAATTTCTGTAGCTCATCAAGAATTTCTTTGTCTTTCTCGATAAGTTTGAGATAAAATCTCGGTTCAACTTTTGTTCTTCGCTTGACCTGCTTAGTGGAATCAGGATCTTTCACATAAACTGTGAAACTTCCTTCTCCATCAACAAGACCAACGACATAATCTGGTGAAATTTTTTCCATATGCTATGAGTGAGTCCTTCGTCTTATCATTTTTAAGGTGACAAGAGTTACTATAACTCAGCTGACTTCTGACGCTGCGTAAGTTTCTTTATCCATTTTCATATTACTATGAAAATTGAAACAACGCCAGATCTCCCGAGGTCATTTGCATTTCCATTCCGCACATTCCAATAAGTCTTTTTGTGTATCTTCCTTTCGCTCACCACCTTTTCGAAAGTCGACACGACTTTCCGCTTTTCAGCGGACACATCGGACTGTGTTTTGTTTCCAGGTCCTTCACCGCACTGCTCGCGCAAATGCGACTACCTTTCAACTACGCTCTGGCGACGAACCAGAGGGAGAGATTTTAACTCTCTTGAAAAACAAACTGCTCGGCGCTTTTATTGTGAGTACAAGATCCGAGAACGTATTCACCGGAGCGTTCTGATCTCCGATTACTAGTGAATCCGACTTCAAGGAGTCGAGTTGCAGACTCCTATCCGAACTGAGACCGGTTTTTTGGGATTGGCTCCGTCTCGCGACTTGGCAACCCTCTGTACCGGCCATTGTATCACGTGTGTTGCCCAGGGTGTCAAAGGGCCATGCTGATTTGACGTCATCCCCTCCTTCCTCCCAGACTTCTGCGCGCAAGCGCGACACTGACTTATGCGGACTTTACACTGACTCTTACGGAATTTCTTCTGTATAAGTCTGCGTCTAGTCTGTATAAGTCTGCGTTTTGCTTGTAAGCAAAAGTCTGGGCAGTCTCGTGTGACATATATAACACACGACAGGGGTTGCGCTCGTTTCCCGACTTAACGGAACATCTTACGACACGAGCTGACGACAACCATGCAGCACCTGCTGGGCACCCTCGAAGGCGGCTCTATCTCTAGAGCTTGCAGCCCAGTTTCAAACCCTGGTGAGGTTTCTCGCTTACCATCGAATTAAACCACATGATCCTCCACTTGTGCGGATCCCCGTCTATTCCTTTGAGTTTTAGCCTTGCGGCCGTACTTCCCAGGCGGTATATTTAACGCGTTAGCTACGACACTGAAAGGGTCGATACTTCCAATGCCTAATATACATCGTTTAGGGCGTGGACTACTGGGGTATCTAATCCCATTCGCTACCCACGCTTTCGCTGCTCAGTGTCAGGAGTGTGCCAATCTAATGCCTTCGCCTTTGGTGTTCCTCATGATATCAACGCATTTCACTGCTACACCATGAGTTCCATAGATCTCTCACACCCTCTAGTTATGCCGTTTCAAATGCAGTTTCGGAGTTGAGCTCCAAGATTTGACATCTGACTAACATAACCACCTACCAGCTCTTTACGCCCAATAAATCCGGATAACGCTTGAGGTCTCTGTATTACCGCTACTGCTGGCACAGAGTTAGTAACCTCTTATTCGTAAGGTACCGTCATCGAAATTCTTCCCTTACAAAAGCGGTTTACAACCCGAAGGCCTTCATCCCGCACGCGGCGTCGCTCGTTCACGCTTTCGCGCATTGACGAATATTCTCGACTGCAGCCTCCCGTAGGAGTTTGGGCAGTGTCTCAGTCCCAATGTTGGGGGCCGTGCTCTCACACCCCCTACCCGTCATAGCCTTGGTGGTCCTTTACACCACCAACAAGCTGATAGGACATAGGCTTCTCTCAAAGCGATAAATCTTTACTCCGTAGAGCACATCGTGTATTATTCCGGATTTCTCCGGATTATTCACGACTTCGAGGAAAATTCCTATGCATTACTAACCCGTTTGCCGTGGGCCTAAACCCACTCGACTTGCATGCCTTATCCACGCCGCCAGCGTTCATCCTGAGCCAGGATCAAACTCTCAATAGAATTTATAACTCCGAAGAGTTATAAACGGTTTGCATCTTTATTTCCAAACGAAACGAGAGAAATGAAAATAAATTTTCATTTCCGAGCGAGTGCAGGAAATATGGTTTCCCATATTTAAAGAAAAGATGCGAAAACTTATAAGCTCAGATAATTCAACCAGTCCAGCTCTTTGTTTCCAAAGGGCTGGATAAAAGGACTAACCGCAATAAATCACGATTTTATTCAAATCTTGTTTTTTGCTGTTAGTTCTGTCATTCACTTTTCAAGTTGCTTTATTTTTTACTTTTCCAAATTCCAATCTTGGTCCTGTCTGCCGCCGAGGCCGACTAAAATCCAAAATCCAATTCTTAAATAAATTCAAGAATTTTTCAGAGAGTATAAAAAACACATCCTCACGCACATCTTGGTTGATATGCATCGGGATGTATTTTCATCCCGTCACTCGTGAGCGACAGGACTAAACCCGAAAATTTTTAAACGTTACTTTTTTGCGGCGATGTTTCTTATGAATTTAGGCTCTGTCACAAAAATAAATTGTGCAGTCCGTGCTCAGATTTGCGTCAGTTTTGTTTTAAAAAATCTGAGAAGCTATCGAGATAACTTGAAGATTTTTTTAAGCAAAGATGGCGTGAAGATGAGTTGCGGAATGTATGAGTTATTTTTTGACTGAGACTCAACACCTGCTTTTTTCAATTGCTTAACTATGATAACAACTGAGCCAAAAGTTGTCAAGCCTTTTGAAATAGTAACCAGTAATCAGTAATCAGTAATCAGTAATTACATGGATATTTTCCTTTATTTAAAGGATATTTTAATAGAAAAATTATTTTCCAAACAAATAATTTTTCACATATTCAAATTCGGCTTTGGCGTCCTCAATTGTTTCACATTCACTTTCAATGATAATCGGGAGATTTTTGTTGACAATGGCGTCCATGATTTCAAGTTGTTTGGTCTTGTGCAAAAGTTCATGATAGGTTTCAAAACCACTCACATGAATTTGAACAATCCTGTCGCCAAATTCAGCAACCATTTCTTTTGCCAAAAGCATCGAAGGGTCATTGGTGTAGCAATGATTAAGGTCCAAAACCATCTTACAATCAAACTTTTCAAAGATAGCTTGCAGGCTATCCACATATTTTGCTCGCTCTTTGCGCCAGTCCATATTCTCAATCGCAAAAGGCAAATTGAACCTGGTGAAAATTTCCCAATTTTCGACTTCATTTGGATGGATAACAATCAATTTAAAATTAAAAATGCTCTGAGCTCTTTGCAAAAGTTCTAGCGTGCTAGCAGTGATGATTTTTGGAGCATGCAATGATATGTGCCAAAAACCCGCCAGGTCAGTTGGGGTCATTTCAGTCAGCAATTTCAAAATGCTTTCATCGGTTCGGCAATTGAGCTCAATTGTGTTGCAACCAAGCGAACGCAGAAAAGCAAAATTTTCCCTTGAAATTGGGTCGTATATTTGATGTAGTGCACCAGTTGAAAATCCTAGAAGCATATTTTTGCCAAAATTTATAATTACGCCAAATTGCTGTTGGTTTCAAGGAGGCTCAACCTCCATAAGGGAGGTTGAGCCTCCAGCGGTTATCTAAATAAATTAGGTTTTTTATGACAAATTACTCTACATCCAAAGCATTATTTTTGCAAATGGTTGCATACTCAAGCGCGCTTGGACGGATCTTCCGCTGCTGCGTTTTGAAATCAACCTCCACCAAACCAAAGCGTGGCCAAAATCCTCGAACCTCAGGGAATTCAAAATTGTCCAGCAGCGACCAATGAAAATAGCCCCGCACATCAGCGCCATCTTCAATGGCTTTATGCATCCATTTCAAATGGGTAGCAATAAATTCTTTTCTTTTTTCATCTTTAGCATCAGCAATTCCATTTTCTGTAATATAGACTGGCAAATTATATCTCTTAAGGCTTTTGAGCACCTTATAAATTCCCTTGGGATATATTTCCCATTCCAAATCCGTCTTATTTTTTGAAGAAATATTTCTTTTGTTCAAGGAAACAACATAACGAGAATAATAGTTGCAGCCGACAAAGGTGCAATAAGGAACAGTCGCTCTAAGGAAATACTCACTAAAAAATTCAATTAATTTAACAACCGCCTGGTTGAGTCCTGGAAATATTTTCGCTTCATAGTGTGTGATGCTGTTTGCAATTCCAATTTCGACATCGTTGTCAATCTTGCGAATGATCGAGGCGGATTGCTTAAATGCAACAAGAAGATTGAAATATGCTTTGTAAAAATTGATCAAACCTTTTTTGGCTGGCGGCTGACTTCCCAAAAGATAACCATATCCGATTCCGACATTTGCTTCGTTAATCACAACCCAAAATTTCACAAGATTCTTATACTCCCCAACCACTTTTTCCACAAAACGTGAGAAATGTTCCACTGATTTCTTTTTTGTCCAACCACCATTCTCATTGAACCAAATTGGTTCTGTCCAATGCCAAAGTGTCACGAAGGGTTCAATGTCTCTTTCTTTGAGGGCAATCAAAACTTTTCGATAGTGCTCAATTTCCTTTTCATCAAATCTTCCCTCCATTGGTTCAATGCGTGACCACTCAATTGAAAAGCGATGAGCGTTTTGTCCTAGCTCTTTCACTATGTCAAAATCTTGTTCGAATCGATTGTAATGATCGCAAGCTTGGCCTGAAACATAATTTTCTTTTTCAAACATTTCCGGAAATTGCTCTTGCTGCCAAGGCTGCCATTTGGTTTTTGCTTCGTCGGCCAAACGCTGGGCATTATCTTTTTCCCACTGCGTCCATTGGTTGTTTGTGCCACCCTCAACCTGATGCGCACTCGTCGCACTGCCCCACAAAAAACCTGCAGGGAAAAGCAATTTATTTTTGTGATCTTTTTCTGGGTTATTTTCCATTTTTATATTCTTAAAAATAAGCCAACTAAACAGCCTTCCTGACTGCCTCTATTTTAGCTCTCTTTGCCGCTTATCGCAACATTTCATTGGTTCAAAAGTGCACTTTTGTTTTATGCTTCCCAAAAGACTAGCAACTTTCCAAATGGTCAGCTATCGTGCTATCATATAAAGGTATTATAAGCTAAATCGAGATAATCAGCTAAGCTATCTTTTCATGAACACTCAAATAGAAACAATTCTGCAAAAAGCGGAAGCAGCCAGCGCTTCCGACATTCACTTGGCTTCTGGTGAACCTGTTGCCATCAGAGTGGATGGAGAAATCAGTTTCCCGCCAGAATTTGGAACAACCACCCAAGAGGATGTTTTAAGCATCATTCAGGCCCTGCTGACCCCCGAAACCTTTCAAAATTTAAAGCAGCGGAAAGAATATGACTTTAGCTATTCCCATGATGAATGGCATCGTTATCGGTGCAATGTTTTTTATCGCAAAGGAGCGCTTTCCCTTTCCATGCGTCGCATCAAAAAGAAATTATTGACCCTTGCTGAAATTGGCGTGCCTGAGCAACTCACTGAGCTGCTGCAAAAAAATCAAGGACTCATTTTGATTTCAGGTCCAGCTGGAAGTGGCAAATCGACAACCATGGCAGCGATGCTTGATTGGATCAATTCAAACAGAAAAGGCCACATTGTCACCATTGAAGATCCAATTGAATATTATTTTGAAAATAAAAACTGCCTCATCAGCCAACGTGAAATCGACAGTGACACCAATTCCTTTGGCGACTCTCTGCGAGCCGTCATGCGTCAAGATCCCAACATCATCATCGTCGGTGAGATCCGAGATAATGAAACCATGGAAACTGTCCTGAAACTTTGCAGCACTGGTCACTTGGTAATTTCCACCATTCACACTTCCAGCTCTTCTCAAACCTTGCATCGAATTTTGAGCCTGTTTCCTCATGAAAGACACAAGATGATTCTTTCCCAGCTCAGTGACACCTTGCTGGCAATTGTCAATCAACGCCTCGTGCCAACAATTGATTCCGAGCTGGTTGCCATTTTTGAATTAATGCTGGCCAACACTGCCATCAAAAATGCCGTGCGTGGTGGCGACATCATGCAAATTGAAAACACAATCCTAACCAGCTCCAAAGAAGGCATGTTGACTTTCAAAAGACACATCGATCAACTTGCCCTGCAAGGCCGCCTGGACCGAACAAAAGCCCTGTCGGCAATTGAATAAATCGCACCATTTTTCAAAAAACTCAGCCAAGGCGGCTGAGTTTTTTGACTCAATGAATTTATACCGAATTAACTAAATTAGTGCTACTTCACGCAAAGGGACTAATACGGAATTAACTTAATTAGTTGTAGATAGACGTTGGAGGCTCAACCTCCATAATGGAGGTTGAGCCTCCTTGAAACTAACAGTGTTTTAGTTGATTTGGTATAAGTCCCCAATAGGGGACTTAGTCCCTTACAGGGTGGAATGAATTAAGTTAAGCTGGTATTAGAATTAGCTTTTAAGATAAACCAAAATGTTTAAAAATTTTCAGTCTGTCTTCATCTTGCCATTTGCCACGCTTCAACCACTGTCCAAAATTTAATTTCGGAGACTTCGTCCAAACAACTGAATCAGAAACAAATTTCACACTCCCGAATTTATTCAGCGAAAGCGATGAATAAAGATCTTCCGCCCAATAATGCAAACTCACCTCTTTTTTGAGTTCAATCAAACCTTTCAATCCGCCAGTCATTTCATAGGTTTTTTTGCGAAAAGCATGACTCGCTCCCCAAAAAAAATAAACAAAATTTCGGCGAAAAAATGGATCCAAAAAGAAAAAGGACAAACTCATTAGATTGGCCCAAACTGAATTTGAAAAATAAATTGCCCCGCCAGTTGCCACCACTTTTTCGTCGGCAAAAGGTTTGACCAAATTTTCCAACCATTTTTTGTTCAAAAAACAATCTCCGTCAGTGGCCGTAATAATCTCAATGTTGGAACTCACTGATTCATAGGCTTTCGCTCTGGCATAAACCACGCCTTCGAGCCCCTTGAAATCTATCACCTGCATGCCCTTGAATTTGCTCGCAATTTCAAATGTCTTATCATCACAATTATGACAGATCACAATAATTTCTTCGGGTTTCAAAGTTTGTCTCAACGCCGAAGCCAAACATTTTTCAATGTTCTGTTCTTCATTATGCGCAATGATTGTCAGAGCTATTTTCATTATTACTCCCTCTCCCTCTGGGAGAGGGTTGGGGTGAGGGCACACCGACTATTTAAAATAATTATAAGCTTCAAACCTCGAAAGATTCATTATCTCTTGCCACGAAAGTATTCTCGAAAATCTCTTTTGCTTTTTGCAAAGCATTTTCTCTGTCAGTCATGAGGGGAAACTCTTCAGCATTAAAATGGGTTAGCACCAATTTTTCAACCTTAGCATCCCTAGCAACCATAGCAGCGCCAACTGCACCAACGTGACCCCAGACCTCATCTGAAACTTCATTTCTCAAGGAGCATTCGTG
>CAIOVI010000041.1 GCA_903861715.1 uncultured bacterium | reverse complement strand
TCCCGACACGTGCTTGTTGCTGGGGCAAAGACTTCACTCTTCGCTAAAATTCCCGCTGCACTTTTTCTGCTGAAAAAGCTCGCTGAAAATTTCTTAACGCTCATCACTCGTCTTTTGCCTACGCACTGCGCAATGTGCGGAAAAAGAATGCAAAATGCAAATTATAAAATCCAGAATCTAACTCTATGTCGGTTCAGTGTCTCTGACCTGAACCGAAAATGTTCTTGTTTTCGAAAAATCGGCATTGCCATTATAGCGGAGGAGTTTTTAAAACACCTTCGCTATTTTTTATACTTAAAATTCACTATGTCATTCCCGTGAAAACGGGAATCTAGGTTACGTTTTTTAAAAAGAAGTTATTTGATATAAAGTAGGGCTGGATTCCCGCCTACGCGGGAATGACAAAGACTTGATTAGAAAAAAGTTAATGAAATTGAGAATAAAGGAGTTTGTCATTCCGAGTGAAGCGGAGCGAAATCGAGGAATCTGGGATCAGATCTTTCGACTGCGTTCACCCTTCTTGGGTTGGATGAACTACGCTCAAGATGACATTGTAAATGCAACTTCTAAAATCCAAAAGCTAACTTCTAAAATCTTTTTGTAGATTTGTAGCAGATTTGCCCGCCTGCATCGCTATGCTTTAAGCATTGCGGGCAGGTATATTTGTAGGTTCTTCTAGAATCCAAAATCTAATTTCTGGAATCTGTCTTTTTGACTTTCATCCCATCCTTTGTATCCTCAAGAATAAAGCCTTTCTTTTCGATGAGGGCGCGGAGGTCGTCGGATTTTTGGAAGTCTTTGCCGGCGCGGGCTTTTTCACGTTGGGCGATGAGTTGCTTGATTTCTTCAGGGATCTCAGCTTGACCAGCAAGAATGAAACCGAAGACGTGATTTGCTTTTTCCCAAAAGGACAGAATTTTTTTGGCGTCACTGGAAGTCAAAGCGTCCTCATCAATTTGTTTGTTTGCTTGAGTGATAAATTCATACAAACTGCTCAGCGCCAAGGGTGTGTTGAGGTCGTCATCCATAGCCGCTTCAAAATTTATTTTAAAACTTTCAATGGAAAAATTATCATCGGCGGAAGTGCTGTTGCTCTTGGCGATGGCTTGGAGGTTTAAAACAAAGTCGTTGATTTTTTGCAAATTTTTGTGGGCTTGTTCGAGCGCTGTCCAGGAAAAATCCATCTGACTGCGATAGTGCGAAGAAAGAAAAAATAAACGCAAGTCCATCGCCGAAAAACCTTTGTCTTTGATATCTTCCAACGTGTAGAGAGTGCCTTTGGATTTTGACATTTTTTTGCCGTCTACGAGCAGATGACGATTGTGCAGCCAGAAGCGCACGAATTTTTGACCAGTAAAACACTCCGTTTGCGCAATTTCAGCTTCATGGTGAGGGAAGATGTTGTCTTCGCCGCCAGTGTGAATGTCGAGCGTGCTGCCGAGATATTCTGTGCTCATGGCTGAGCATTCAATGTGCCAACCAGGATAGCCAACTGACCAAGGTGAGGGCCATTTCATGAGGTGTCCGGCGGGCGCCTTGAGCCAAAGCGCAAAATCCCAAGGATTTTTCTTGTCAGGATGCTCCTCGAGGCGGGCGCCAACTTTCAAATTTTCCAAGGTGTTGCCAGAAAGTTTTCCATAGTCAGCAAATTTTGTGACGTCAAAAAAAACATTGCCATTTTTTTCATAGGCAAAACCTTTTTCAATAAGGCCTTCAATGACTTTGATCATTTGGGGCACATGAGCGGTGGCACGGGGGAAATATTGAGCTGGCTCAATGTTGAGCTGGCTTTCAAGTTGTTTGAAATATTGTTCATAGAACCTGGCGATTTCTTCAGGAGATTTTTTTTCTTTGGCGGCGGCTTTTTCAATTTTGTCCTCACCGCTGTCACCTTGCGCCACCTCGTCATCTGTCAAATGTCCAACATCAGTGATGTTTTTGATCAAGCGAACTTCATAGCCAAGATATTCCAAATAGCGTCTGACCACATCTGACAAAAGATAGGCCCTGACGTTGCCAATGTGCACATAGCCATAAACTGTCGGCCCACAACTATACATTCCGACCTTACCGGGATTTAATGATTTAAATTCAACTTTAGATTTTGATAGAGTGTTGTATAAATTTAGCATAAAAATGTTTTAGAATGGAAGTCCCCACAAATCTACCTGCCTACCGGACAGGCAGGCAAATTGGCTACCCGCCTACTGTCGAGGCAGGCAAATCTACAAATAAAATACCTTTTCGTTCGTAGATTCGTTTTTGTTTCGTAGTTTCGAATCGGTTTATAATTCGTAGATGAAGCCTACAGCCATTTCTTGATTTTGAAAAGGGTGATGGTCAAGGCTGAAATGCAAAGCATGATGGAAACGTGAATCCAAAAATCATCAGCGCTACTGCTGAGTGGAACTGGCGTGCTCATGGACATAATGTTGGAATAGACTGTGACTGGCAAAAAAATGGCGTTGAAAATCGTCAAAACTTTCATGGTCAAGTTCAATTTGTTGGAGAGCAGGGAATTGTTGGTTTCTTCCATGGATTCGATGGTTTCCTTGTTGCTTTCCAGAGCGTTCCAAAGGCGAATGTTGGTGCCGACCAAATCTTGAAAATAGGGCTTGAGGTCTTCAGGCAACAGGTCAGTGTCCATTTGGGTCAAGGATTCAATGATGTGACGCTGAGGTTTGAGGGTTCGGCGGAAGTTGAGAATATCACGTTTGACCAAAGAAATTTCCAACACCATTTCTTTTTCCTTGCCAGAAAAAACTTGCTCTTCAATGTCAGTCAGTTTTTCATGGATGTGATCAAGCCTTGGAAAGCAGGATTCCAGGAGCATTTCCAGGATATAGTAGATCAAATGAGCAGGACTTTTGTCCATGTAAATTCGGCGTTTGCCCTCGCTTTTTTCCAGGTTTGAGAAGAAATCGTCAAATTGATAGATGTCCTTCATGTGGCCAGTGATCAAATGATCTTTGGTAATGACAATGTCAATTTCGCCGGGATAGGTGGTGCGAGAATCCACGTCAAAAAGCGGGATGTGAATTGTCAGATAAAGACAATTGTGATATTTCGTGGCCTTGGGACGAAAAGTTGGTGTGACAAATTCTTCAATCGCCAAAGGGTGAATGTCAAAATGTTCTTGCAGATAGACAATGTCGTCCGCGCCTGGGTTGGAAAAATCAATCCAAGTTATGTTTTTATAGGAAATGCTTTTCATAAACCTACGAAATTACAAAATTATACCAGCCTATTGTCGAGGCATGCAAAAATACAAAAAATAAAAATTGTCATCGCGAGCATTTCTGTAATCGGAAATGCGTGGCGATCCAGAGCCTTGCAACGCCCTGGTTTGCTTCGGAGGATTACCTCCTCGCAAAGACAGCACTATTTATATCTAATTACAAGTTTCTGATTACTTTCTATATTATACCTTATTTTTTTCGCATTGACAAAGAAATTTATTCTCGCTAGGGTTAGGGCATATGAAAAAAATTGTTTTAGCGCTGATTAAAATTTATCAAAAAGTTTTTTCACTTGACCAGGGCGTGCTTTCGTGGTTTTTGCGAAAAAGATTTTGTCGTTTTCATCCAACTTGCAGCAACTATACTTATGAAGCGGTGGAAAAATTTGGGGTGGTCAGGGGTCTTTGGCTTGGCGCCAAAAGAATTGGTCGTTGTCATCCATGGAACGATGGGGGATATGACCCAGTGCCGAAGGAATAGCTGGATAGCTTATTAGGCCTTAGCTTTTTAGAAAATACAAATACAAAAAATTTTTAGGAAAAGGAAAAAGGCGACACCGTGGTATCGCCTTTTTTTGAACTAGATTCTAATTCCTTCTCTTTTTTAAGTTATCAGCAAGAGATTCTAGGCATCCGTTTTCCTCAACATACGCATCTCCGTATCTTTGCATAACTTGCACATTGCGTTGGCAATACTCTGGGTTTCGCCGTGGAAATGAGTGAGCGATAAAAAGTAGTGAAGCGGTTTTCCTCTGAGCTTTTATTGCAGCCTTTTTCTTCATCATTTCATGCGTATAAATAGCAAGCAATGTCGCAGTTGCAAGTGAAAAACGTGCTAAATTGAAAGGTAGGCATACAAAGAAAGTTGGGACTTTGAAAATTTTTTTAATCATTTTTTAAGCTCCCTTTTTGAAAAAGATTAAAGGAAATGAATTTAATTTTCCCTACTCCTTGAGAGACAATCTGGTTGCATAATTTAAGGAGAATTCTTTTATGCTCTGCCAAATCTTTGGCGAAAGAAGCATTATGATACCAGTAGCGCTGATAATCAGCGTGATAATGAAAGTTGCAGATGGGCAAGCTCGCAAAGTTGAATTTGAAGACACAAGTGACAATACAAAGTAAGAATTAATCAAATGTGTGGAAAAATAAATTCTTCCAATTATTTCAGTGCTTCTTTCTCCTTTGGACATTGTCGGTTTTATGCCAGCAATTATGCCTAAAAATGCAAAAACAATATAGACGCTATCATACCCAGTTGCAACAACGAAATTACCATTAGCTTCTAAAGCATTTTTGAAATTAAAAAAAGCAAAAACGGCATAAGCAAGGCCAATAAGGAATGTCCAATTCAAACGGATTGAACGGACAAAAGATGGGAGATTTAACGCTTTCATTTTCGTGATTCCTTGTGTTTAAATTATCAACGAGCAAAAATAAACTGTCACAATCATTGCACAAAAGTTGCGGAATGTCAAGCCTAAAATTGGCTAAAATAGCGGCTATTTTTCAAATCCATGAGGATGTTTTTGGTGCCAATTCCAGGCAGTTTCGACGATTTGGCGCATTTCGGGAAATTGCGGCTGCCAACCCAGGATGGTTTTGGCTTTTTGGGAGCTGGCAAAAAGTTCGGCTGGGTCGCCATCTCGGCGAGGCTCCTCGATGACTTTGAAATCAACGCCAGTGATTTCTTTGGCCAGGTCGATAACTTGGCGCACGGAAGTGCCTTTTTCGTTGCCAAGATTAAATTTGTTGGAATTGTTGTTTTTCGTCAGATAATCCAAGGCCAAGACATGCGCATCAGCCAAGTCGTTGACGTGGACATAGTCACGGATGCCAGTGCCATCAGGGGTGGGAAAATCAGTGCCGAAGATTTTGATGGAGTCGTGCTGCCCAAGGGCGGTCAGCAACATGAGCGTGAGCAAATGAGTTTTGTTTTTGTGGTCTGCGCCAATTTCGCCCGAAGGGTCAGCGCCCACGGCGTTGAAATAGCGCAAGGCCACAGATTTGAGACCATAAGCATAATCATAGGCATCCAGGACTTGCTCAAACATCAATTTAGTCAAGCCATAAACATTGGTTGGGTTCTTGGGCGCAGTTTCCTCGATCGGCATTTTTGTTGGTTCGCCATAAACCGCCGCCGAAGAAGAAAAAATAATTTTTTTGACGTCGTGAGTCAGCATGGCTTCCAAAAGATTGAGTCCGCAAACAAAATTGTTGTTGAAAAATCTTTTGGGATCAGTCATGGACTCGCCAGCTTCAATTGAGCCAGCAAAATGCACCACGCCGTCGAAGGCGTGCTGCGAAAAAACTTTTTCCAAATCTTGCTTGTTTACCAGGTCTCCGACAAAGAGCTCAAAAGTTTGGATGGCGTCTTGATGGCCAGAAGAAAGATTGTCAAAGATGACAAGTTCATGTCCGGCTGCTTTCAGTTTGCGAACGGTGTGACTGCCGATATAGCCAGCACCACCAGTGACGAGTAGTTTCATAGGACGTGGAACGTAAAACGTGAAACGTAAAACGGAAAATATTTTCGCATGTTGCATTTCAGGTTACGTGGTTAATAGTTTTTTTAAAAAAGTTTTAGAGAAAAGTGTTCAGGTTTAAAATCATATAGGTCAGTCCGAGTGAAATTAAAAGCCAATAAAAAATTGTAATTTTTTCAAGCTTACTGTTTTCTTCTTCATAAAAAAGTAGCAGCAAAACAAAAGAAACCAGTGCATAGCGTTGTTCGACCAGAAAAGACGGAAGCAGGACCAGCACGGAAAAAGGAAAAAGCAAAAGATTTTTCTTCTCAAATTTTAAAAGAAAAAGAGTCAAAAATCCGGCAAAAATTGCCAGGCCGTAGAGCCACATGTTCTGATTATAGGCGGCTTGCAAAATTAGGTTTCGCAAAAAGTGAACCTTGAGGGTGGTGAGGTTGTAGGGATGAATTGCAGGTGGAAAGAGCATAAAAGAAGATGCAATGAGGATGCCAAGCAAAATTGCTCCGAACAAAAAAGTTTTTCTTTTGGCAAAATCAAATTTGGCTAGGGAGGTTAGCAGGAAAGGCAAAAATAAAAAGCCAGTCAGTGCCAGCGCAAAATAAAGATTGCCCAAATAAAAGCCAGTTGGATGACCCTCAACGTCTCCAATGGCAATGCCTTTGTTGAGAAAAACAAAAACAACAAAAGCCAAAAAAACGAAAAAATATTCAAACGTGTTTTTGAAATATTCAATTAATGTTTTTCGTGAGAAAGCAAAGCCAGCATTTGAAACATAGCCATAGACCCAAATGAAAACAATCCAGACGATGTTGTTTTGGCGAATCAAAAGTGAGAGCAAGGAAAGCAAGGCAGAAAGTTTGAATTGTTTTTTGAGGGTGAAATAGAAGGCCAATAGCACAAACAGTAAAGAAAAAATATCAGTGTAAAGGAGGGGAAAATAAAGAAAGGTAATTGGCAAAAAAATAAATTGAAGTGTTCTGGTGAAAGGATTTCCGTTTTGGAGTTTCCTGGCAATCAAATAGAAAATCCAAATTGAAAAGCTGGAAAGCAGCAGGCTGACCAGACGAAAATTTTGCAATGTTGGATCACTGAAAACGTTAGAAAAAGAAGAAATGGCGAAATGATAGCCTGGAATAGTCGTCAATTCTGGCAAGATGTCATAGTTTCCTTTGAAAAATTGTTTGATTTGATGGTGGTGCACCGTTTCATCGCCAAAATGATTGTTGCTGGTGAGGAGAATGAAAAACCAGACCGCAAAAGCCAGTCCCAACAAAAAGAGAAAGCCCCACTTATTTTTGGTTAATTTTGAATTTTTGTTAAACATAAATTTACACTGGAAGCTAGGGATCGGTTATTTTTAATAATCTAATCATAGCATTAGTTTGCTTTTTTGCCCAAAATTGGCTAAAATTAAAAAAGCATACGCAATATAGGGTGTTGGAAACTAAGTCAGTAATTTTTACTTCCCTTGTTTACTTTTTAGGACACACTCTTGGCCGAAAACAATGGCCAATCGTTCAGAATTCACTGTCGTTCATAATGGTCTAAAAAGCAAACAAGCTCGTAAAAATTTAAACCATAAACTGCGGTATGAGCCAGATTAAAGAGTAATCAATCTAATCTTAACTTTAATAATATGGATGAAAATCTTTATTTGTCAGTGGTGGTTCCTTTGTATGATGAAGAGGGCAATGTAAAAGAGCTGCACAGGCGCATTTTGGAGGCGTGTCAGGCAATTGGCAAACCTTTTGAAATTATTTTCGTGGATGATGGTTCAAAGGACGGCACGGTGAAAAATTGTGAAGGACTTTCGCCGCTGACTTTGATCAAATTTCGAAAAAACTTTGGACAGACTGCTTCCTTTGATGCCGGCATCAAGCAATCCAAAGGTGAAATCATTGTGATGATGGATGGCGATTTGCAAAATGATCCAGCGGACATCAAGCTGCTGCTGGCGAAAATCGGAGAAGGTTTTGACGTGGTGGCTGGTTGGCGTTGGAAGCGTAAAGACAGTTTGAGCAAAAAGTTTTTTTCTCGCGGTGCCAACATTTTGCGCAAGATTTTGATTCAAGACCAAATTCACGACAGTGGTTGTTCGCTGAAAGCCTATCGAAGAACTTGTTTTGAAGACATGGATTTGTTTGGTGAGATGCATCGTTTCATTCCAGCGCTGTTGGAATTACAAGGCTATAGCGTGGGCGAAGTTAAAGTCAGTCACCATCCTCGCACTTCTGGAGTCACAAAATACAATTGGAAGCGTGCCATGAAAGGTTTTGTGGACATGATTTCAATTTGGTTTTGGCGAAAATATTCCAACCGACCCTTGCATCTCTTTGGCGGCGCTGGCATCACGCTTTCCCTGGTTGGATCGCTCATTTTGCTGTGGATGCTGGTGGACAAAATTTTGTTCAAAGTTCAACTTTCCGAAAAAATATGGCCTTTGGTTGGCATCTTTTTGATTTTGGTTGGGGTGCAACTTTTCGTCTTCGGACTCTTGGCTGACATTATTCTCAAGAGTTATTACAAAGGACAAGGGAAGATGAATTATAATATTAAAGAAATCATTCAAAATTAATTTCATAGGACGTATAGGTCAGATTTGTCAGATAAATCCTATTTATTTTTATGAAAATTGGCGTTGTGGGGACTGGTTATGTGGGGTCGGTTACGGGGGCGTGTTTTGCCGAAATGGGAAACACGGTGATTTGCGTTGACAAAGATCAAAAGAAAATTGATCAGTTTGAGTCTGGCAAAGTGCCGCTCCATGAAAAAGGTTTGGATGAATTGGTGGCTCGAAATTTGAAAAACAAAACTTTGACTTTCACGACTGATTTGGAAAAAGCCCTCAAAGAAAGTGAAATTATTTTTATTGCTGTGGGCACTCCGCCCAATGAAGACGGAAGCGCTGATTTGAGTCACGTGCTTGGGGTGGCCACATCCATCGGACAACTGATGGAGCATGAACTTATCATTGTCGACAAATCAACGGTGCCGGTTGGCACGGCGGAATTGGTTGCAAAAAATATCAAACAGCAGCTTGAAAAAAGAGGAGTTGAAATTCCTTTTCACGTGGTCAGTAACCCAGAGTTTTTGGCTCAAGGCACAGCGGTCAAAGATTTTCTTGAGCCAAGTCGGATTGTGATTGGCGCTGATGATTCAAAAACCATCGAGACGATGCGAGAACTTTATGAACCTTTCACTCGACGAGAAAGTCGTTTCTTTGCTATGGATGCCAAAACGGCTGAAATTGTGAAATATGCTTCAAATTGTTTTTTGGCCGTTAAAATTTCAGCTGCTAATGATTTGGCTAATGTTTGCTCTAAGGTCGGCGCTGACTATGAAAACGTGCGCAAGGCCATGGGCGCTGATCCGCGCATTGGAGAAGCCTTTATGTATGCTAGTTCTGGATTTGGCGGCTCTTGTTTTCCCAAGGATGTGAAAGCGTTGGTCAAAACTGCCAAGGATTTTGGCTATGACGCTGAAATGTTGAGGCAAACCTTGCAGACCAATGAAAAGCAAAAATTTGTTTTGTCACAAATGGTGGTGGATAAATTTGGAGAAGATTTGCATGGCAAAATCTTTGGCGCTTGGGGCTTGGCTTTCAAAGCAGGAACTGATGACATGCGCGAATCTCCGGCCCTCACAATTTTAAGCGAGCTTATTAAAAGAGGAGCCAAAATCCAAGCGCATGATCCAGAGGCGATGAAAATGGCCAAAACTCCAGCTTATTTTGGAGAGAATCCCAGCATCACTTATTTTGAAAACAAATATGAAGCGCTCGCTGGAGCTGATGCTATGCTCATCATCACTGAATGGAAAGAATTTCGCACGCCAGATTTTGAGCAAATCAAAAAGCTTTTGAAAGCCCTGCTGATTTTTGATGGTCGCCTGCTCTATGAACCCAAAAAAATGAAACAACTCGGATTTGAATATAAATCAATAGGAAGATAAGTGATAATGGAGCATAAAGCATGAAACATGTAACAGCCAATAATAAACGGGTATTAATGCCCTTTTATAACAATTTTTTAAAATGAAACCATGGAATAGCTTGATTTTTTGTTCCATGTTCCATGGTTCATGTTTTGTGAAAAAATGAGAATACTTTTTTTTGATCACAATTTTTTGCCGGCAGGGGAAGGCGAGGGAAGCACTTCTTTTTATTTGCTGCGCGAATATGCCAAGAATCCAGAATTTGAAATTGATTTGGTGACCATTTCAACTGACGGGCAAGATCATCTTTTGAAAATGGGTGAAAATGTCACTATCCATTGCTTAGCAATAGGCAAAAAGCAAGTTAAGGCTAGCAATCTTTCAGTGCTTGAAATGTTTAGTTATGCTAGCCGAGCTTACAAATTTTCACTTGAGCTTATGGCCGAGGGCAATGTTTTTGAAATTGCGCACGCTTTCACTTCTTTTCCAGATGGATTGATTTGCCAATTACTGAGTCGAAAAAAGAAAGTGCCCTATTTGATTTCTGCCGAAAATCAAGATGCTGGCATGGTTGGGAATCCTTTGTTGAAATATTTTGTCTTTAGGGTTTGGAAAAATTCAAGTTTTTTGATCGTGGATAATCAAAACCTGAGAGGTTTTTTGGCGAAAGTTTCCGTTGCAAAAGAAATTGGTCTGCTTAAAAAGGGTGTGGATTTGGATTTCTTTTCTCCAGCTGCAACCAAGCAAGAGGCTGAGCAATTCGGCATTTTGTGCGACAGTCAAATCATCCCTAGCAAGGGAATTCGTTTTTTGATTCAAGCTTTCAAAATTTTGGCGGGTCGCTATGAAAATCTGCAACTCTTGATTGCGGGTGAGGGAAGTGAGCGTCAATCGCTATATGACTTGGCTCGAAGTTTGGAAGTGGCTGAAAGAATTATCTTTCTGGGGGAGCTTTCACTTGAAAAAAAATTGGCTTGTTATCAGCAGGCAGATGTCTTTGTGCTGCCTTCTCAGGATCAACAAGTTGACAATGGCTTTGCAATTCGCCAGGCTCTGGCAGCGGGCTTGCCAGTTGTGACTACCCCAGTTTTTGGCACCCAGGATTTGGTCATTGACGGATTCAATGGTTTTTCAGTCAGGATTGATGTGGCAGACGATTTGGTGGAGAAAATTGAACAGTTGATTTTGGACAGAAACTTGAAACTGGCGATGGGCAAAAATAGTTTGGAGTTGGCTCAGCAACTAAGTTGGCAAAACATTGCCCAACAATATCTTGAACTTTACGTTAAAACAAAAAACATTTCTCAAATTCAGCGAGGATAATTTTCCAAAGTTAAAATCATCAAAAACACCAGCTTTCGGCTGGTGTTTTTTGTTTTGTCTCAGCTACTGTTTATATTTTTTAAAATGACAATATGTTAATCCTGGCATATGCGGGATTTAGCATATCAATTATTAGCCCTAGTTTACTGGACCTTCTGTGGGTATCTTCATAACATTCTCACATTCTTGAGAATGTGAGAATGTTGTTTGGTTGTGGTAGAATTTTTTTGTTACGTAGCAAGTTACGTGACACTGAATTGATTAAAACACCAGTTTTTGACTGGTGTTTTTTGATTGATAGTGTGAAAAGATTATTGCAGACTTTTTTCCAAGTCTTCCAAATTTGGTTGAGAAGAAAAAACAAATCTTTTGCGCATGAAAAAGTTCCAAAACAAAACCAGGATGACCGCAATGGCTTTGGCGATCATCAAATAGATTCCAAATTTTTTGACCAAAAGCCACAGGATGAGTTCTGTCCAAAGCAAGCCGCCAATGCCAATCAAGGCAAAAAGTGAAAGTTCCTTTTTGACCTTGCCTTGACTCTTGAAGACCAGGGCAGTGTTGAGGGCATAATTTGTGGTGACGCCTATCACGAAGCCAACGGCGGCTGCGAGCAGATAGTTGAGATGCAGAACTTTGGTGAAAACAAAAAGCACGCTCATGTCTGCCAGCGTAGCAACTCCGCCGCAAATCAAGTAGTTCAAAAATTGACGA
Source organism: uncultured bacterium (assembly GCA_903861715.1). Classification (GTDB taxonomy): domain Bacteria; phylum Patescibacteriota; class Minisyncoccia; order Moranbacterales; family GWC2-37-73; genus CAIPMZ01. The sequence goes on along the minus strand of CAIOVI010000041.1, from coordinate 31,540 downwards.
ACACTGGGTGGTGTTTTTTTGGGCAGAAAAAAATCAAAAATTTTGTTAACGATGTTTGCTAAAATCATAGTAGATAAAGTTATTGTAATACGGAATTAACTTAATTAATGGTAGACAGACGTTGATTTGGTATAAGTAATTTTTCGATCAAATGTATAAGCCCTAAAATATTTAGCTAGGTTAAATTACTGTTGAACCAAAATAGCTGCTCCTTTAATCACTTTGACAAAATTGTTTGGGTTTTGATCGATGATGATATCATGGGCTGGATTTTGGGTGGCATAAGCCTTTTTGAAATTTGCCACCTCATTGACTCCGCCAGAAAGTTTCAAGGTTCTTGATTTTCGATCAGTGGAAACAACAAAATAATCGAATTTGTTTTCAGCAAAAGTTGGTTTTTTGAAATCAATAAAACACTTGCCGACAAAAACTTCACAAACGGCGCCCTTGTCTGACCAAATGGTCAGCTCGTGGGCACCAGTCAAACTGTTGAGATAGGTGGCGGCCTCAAAGCTCCCTTCGCCCATGCCTTTGAGGTTGACGATGAAATTATTGGGCAAAATTTCTGAGGCGTAGGCCAAGAAATTTGGTCTGACCAAGAAAAGACTGACCAATAAGATCAAAATCGAGGCGACGTAGGCAGCTTCAACCGGAACAAATTTTTTGATTTTTTCAATTTCAAAAACTTGTGAAATTCCAATAGCAGCCAAAACGAAAGCCAAAGGATAAACCATGATCTGATAGCGCACGGTGTTAACCACCTCATTGACGGCGGAACCTAAATAGAAAATAAAAATGAAAATCACAATATAAACGACTGTGATGCTATTGCGCTCGAGTTTGTTTTTGCGGAAAAGGTTGCCAATTGAAAGGAGCAAAAAAACAAGAACCAGGGGAGAAAGACTAAACACCAAACTGTAAAGGTCTCCTGAAAGTGCCCCTAAATATCTGTAAGGTGTGCTACCAGAGCCAATGCCCTTGGGGGAGGAAATGATGGCCTGCAAGTCATATATTTTCAGACCCCCATAAACATGCAAAAAAACAAAAACCGTTAAAATCAGAAAAGCGCCGGCAGTGATTTTGACCCAAAGATTTCGATTTTTCACAAAAAAACCAAAAATAAAATTGGATAGTTTTGCTTTGAAAGCCAGAATATCAATGGCCAAAATTACAATAATGCCAAGGAAAAGCGGCAGGGTTGAAGAAAAAACTTTGTTGCCCAAGGTTGCGTTATAGAGAACACTTAGTTTGACCCAGGTGGCTGGAAAAAAAACAAAAGCCGTAAGCATAGCGGTGACAAAAAGCAGCAGATAATTTTTCAGGGCAAGTTTGAGATATTTTTGAATTTCCATTGCTTGGTGGGCCCAAAGAATATATTCCAAAAGAAAAACCAAAAAGAAATAAACAAAAAGCACATTGGCCACATATTTGGTGATGACGGAAAGGCCGAGAAAAAAACCAGAGAGGAGCAGATATTTTCGCTGGTCGTTTTTGAAAAAAACAAAAAGACTCAGCGTGGAAAGGGCTGTCAAAATCCAAAGCATGGCATCAGAGTTGATGATCAGGGAAATTCCCAGCAGCACTGGCGAAAAGCCAATGAAAATGGTGGCAAACTTAGCTGTTTGCTGCCCGAGCAATTTTTTGATCAGAAAATAAAAAAGAGGCAAACTTAGCAAAGTGAAAAGAAAAACTGGCAGCCGCAAACGGAAATAGGCATCGCGGATTTGGGTAACCTGTTCGGGAGTCTTGGGATCAAAGCGTAGACTCTTCAGACTTTTCAAATTGCCATTAATGAAAGGCAGGCCTGCGCCGGAAATTGCCGCCAAGGGAATGCCAGGCTTGTCGCAGATGTTGGTTTTTTTCCATTGGTGAGTTTTGATGGCATTCCAGAAGTTTGGCACTCGGCCATATGACCAATAGGGTTCATCAACCCCAGAAAAATTGGTCAGTCGTTCATAGCCGAAATAAAAGCTCGACAATATAATAGTCGCAAAGATTGCGATAGTGATTATTTTTGCTTTCATAATTTTGATGGATAGGTAAGTTAAATTAAAACTCAAGCAATAATTAAAAAATCTTGGCCTCTTTATATCAGGTATTATACTTCTAAAATGATTCTTTTGTAAACAAGTCGAGAATTTGTTGCAGGTCTTTTCAAAAAGCCCTTTGGGGGCTATAATGAAAGGCATTGAAACACTTGGCAAAAGTGGCCTAAGTTTAAATCTAAAGTAAAAAATAATGGTTTTATCTAAAAAGCAGAAACTGCTGATTTCGCTTGCTGGCATCTTGTTGGTTGCTTTGTTGTTGGTCTTTTCAATCAAGGGTAAGAATTCTTTCAAGAACAGGTTCCTCGATGCTTATGACAAGACAACTTCTGCAATTTCAATTGAGGTTCAGCATGATTGGCTTCGCTTTAGTGATTTTGCCCATGGCTATGATCAAAGCAAGCCGACCAAGCTTGGTTGGGTGACTGACATTCACGCTGACAGGTTCAAGCGCAGAACCGTGGAAAGTGGAACTTTATTTCCGAAGAGCTATTCGGAGTATTTGCCAAAAGTTTTTGATGAACTTCGTTTCCAGGGCATCACCACAGTTTTGGCTACTGGGGACAACGTGAATTCTGGTGATGAGGGTTACAGTGAAGAACTTGCCAAAATTGCCTATCGAAAAAACATGCAGGTACTTTGGGTGAAAGGCAATCATGACAGTGACGCTTCGATGCGCAAACTTGGTTTGGTTGGAAATAATTTTTACTATGCTAAAGATTTTGGCCAGACGCGCGTAGTTGTTTTAGACGACAGTGTCCAAGCTTATGAAGCTAAGAGTATTGATGCTGCGCAATTTGCTTGGCTTAAGGACACCCTTGCGACTGACAAAAAAGTCGTGGTGGCGATGCATGTGCCGATTTTTCCAGTGACTCAAGAGGCACGGGTGCTTTCCCAGGACACGGAACTTGAAAAGATTTTGCACGATAGCGGTAATATTGGCTTGGTGCTTTCTGGACATTTTCACGTGAAATGGAACAAGCAATTTGACGGTCTGAATTTTTTCGGTGAGAGCGCATTGACGAGAGAAAATGAGCTAGGTGGCTATGGTATAATTGATTTAAATAAAATGTCAGTTCAATATCTTTACACAAAATAATATGAATAATCCGATTTTAACTTGGGCCAAAAAGAACTGGGTTTCGTTGGTGCTGCTGGTTGTTATTGCAGGGGGAGTCTTTGTGCGCACTTACAAATTTGATGATTGGCTTTATTTCAAAATGGATCAATCGCGAGATGCAATTTTGATGAGCAAATCCATCAATGAAGGTCCGCAATATCTGCCACTGTTGGGAGCCAGGGCCGGCGCTGTGAAACTCAAGCACGGCTTTTTGCGCTTGGGACCAGCTTTTTATTATTTTGAATATGTGGCGGGAAAACTTTTCAATTCAACAGAGCCTTATGTTTTGGCGTATCCTGATCTTTTCTTTGGGATCCTGGCTATTCCAATGCTTTTCTTTTTGGCCAAACTTTATTTTTCAAGGTTAAATTCTTTGCTCATCGCCACCATGTATGCGTTTTCATTCATCATTATTCAATATTCACGTTTTTCTTGGAATCCAAATGCTTTGCAATTTTTTCTGCTACTGAGTTTTTATGGTCTGCTCAGGATGCTCAATGAACCAAATGAAAAAAAGCGTCGTTGGTGGATAGCGCTCTGGGCTTTTGCTGCTACCATTGGTTCGCAACTTCATTTTTTTGGTTTTTTCACGTTGCTTGGAGCGTCTGGTCTTTTGATTGGTTTTCATCATCAACTTTGGAAGCTGGCTAAAATCAAAACCTTGTTGCAGCGAGAGATGCTGAAAAAAATGGCAGGGTATGCGGCAATTGCCTTGGCAGTTTTTCTTTTTCTTTATACCCCAGTTATCATAAGTGATGTTTTCAAAAAAGGGGAGAACACTCATAATTTTTTTGAAGCGATGGGTTCCAAACCAAGCAAGGATTCTTTCGGGGAGAAAATTTTCAAGGATGTCAAAGAAAATGCCAAATATTATTGTTTGGTTACCACTTCGCAATGCTATGGCAGTAGCATTAAAAAAGAAGTGCCTGCTCTTTTGGTCACTGGGCTGGTCTTGCTGGCTGGTTTGAGCTTGTCTGTCAGAGGGCTGCGCAAAAAGACCAATCTTTTGCAACGTGATTTTTTGGCAATGCTGCTCATTTGGGTCGGGGTGTTTTCAATTTTGACGATTCCAGTTGCTTTTCAACTCAGGCCAAGATTTTTCATTGTGGTTTTTGCTATCCCGTTTATTTTTTTGGGACTCGCTTTTGAATTTTTTGAAGAAAAGCTCAAAAAAGAGCAAGCAATTGCGTTGGCAATTTTGTTCACAGTGGGGATTGTTGCTTGGAATAGTCACGGCACTTATGCTTGGTTCAAGGAACAAGCCAGTTCGCAAAAGAAAGCGCTTGAGGTAAAAAGAACCTTGATTTTAAAGGCCAAGGATGGGGTGACGCTTAGTCAGTTGCAGGGAGTCACTGATTGGATGTACGGTCGTCGTAAAGAAGGTTGGACGCTTTATTATTATGTCAAACCAGAACATGTCAGACCAATAGATTTTCTGCTTTTGGAGAAAAAAGACAAAAATTTGAATTTTGTCACTATGCGAATTGATCAAAATCCCAAGGCGCAATTTTTTGCAATCACGCCAGCCAAAAACGGCTTGGATGATGTTTATGCAAAATATGGCAGGGATGTCGCTGTAATTGCTTCGCAGCAATTTGGACAATTGACGGTTTATGAAATAAATTTTACTAATCGAGTAGTCTCAGCTGATTTTAAATTCAAGAAATCAAAAGATAGTGAAGATCGAATTTATTGGAAAGATGTGGCTAATATTTTTATCAAGAAATAGTAAAATTGCATGTTTGACCTGAAGTCATTTATTGAAAAAAACAAAGCGTTTGTTTTTCTGCTGGGCGTAGCTCTGGCTATTTGGCTAGGCATTATTTTTTCCGAAAAAAGCACCCATGTTGACGAGCGAACGCACAACCGTCAAATTCATCGTTTTTTGGATGGAAAATTTGAAATTTTGCCAGATTTGACGACTATTCCAGGATACCATGTCACAATTGCAAGCTTCGCTAAATTGACAGGGGCAGTTTCGCTTCAAGGCATGCGCCTGCTTAGTTTAGGGCTGGCCCTTTTTTCCATTGGGATATTTTTCTTGATTGCAAGGCAGCTTAAGGCGGAAAATCCTCTGGTGAAAACGATCCAATTTATTTTCTTGCCTTTGTCTTTCGTTTATTTTCCACTGCTTTACACCGATATTTTTTCATTGCTTTGGGTGCTGCTGGCGTTTTATTTTTCTTTGAAGAAACGCTATTGGTCAGCGGCCATTTTTTCTTTAATTTCACTGCTAGTGCGCCAAACCAATATTGTTTGGATTTTGTTTTTTTGGGTTTATATTTATCTGGCAGAAAACGATTGGACTTTCTCAAGCAAAAAACTGCTTATTCACCTGCGTCAAACGGTTGGATTCGTGGTGGTTTTTGCGATCGGAGCATTTTTTTTGTGGCTCAACAAGGGCATTGCTTTTGGAGACAAGGAAATGCAGCAGATTGGCCTTTATCGAGGCAATCTTTATTTTTTGTTGGTTGTGGCGGGCCTGCTTTTTTGGCCAACAATTTTGTTTAATTTTCGTAGCAATTATCTTGCTTTCAAAAATAAAAAGTTTTTGTTTTTCAGTCTTGGGGTGGGAATTGTGCTAGCACTTTCATTTGTTTTTTTTTACGCCAAAATTGCATGAATATAATTTTCTCAAGACTAAATTTTTGAAAAATGATTTATTGTGCTTGGCGTATAGTAAATATGTCTGGGCCTATGCAGGCGCAATCTTGTTGGGATATTTGACGCTTGTTCAGATAAAGCTGGAGAAAAAAATGGCGCTTTTCTATGCTTTTGTTGTTTTGAGTTTGGTGCCATCGATGTTTATTGATGAGCGATATTATATTATTCCATTGGTTTTTGTGTTATTATTTAGGAAAGAATTTGAGCCAAAGAAAGAATATCTGCTGGTTTTCTATTTTTTGTTTTTCTCGATCGGTTATAGTATTCTGCTTTTTCGATTTGGGTTTTAGGGTTAATTTCCTATAAGTGCCTAAGTCTTTAAACGGGTATATATTTAATTTAAAAAAATTATATGAATTTTTCTAAAAAATTAAAAAAAGTTCCAACCCATATTTGGATTTTGACTGTAATCATCTTGGTAGGTATTTTTTTGCGAACCTATAATTTTCACAGTTGGCTTAAATTCAGGGATGATCAAGCCAGAGACGCGACTCTGGTCAGTCAAGTTGTGCAGGGTGAAAAACCTTGGCCAATGATGGGCGCCTACATGAGTTATTCTGGCGATGGTGATCATTTGGAAACAAATTCTTTTCATTTGGGTCCAATTTATTATTATTTTCAGATTATCTCAAGCAAAGTTTTTGGCAATTATGCCGATAAATTGGCCTATCCAGATGTGTTGTTTGGGGTGCTGGCAATTCCGCTGCTCTATTTGTTTTTGCGAATTTATTTCAGACGAGAAACTTCATTGGGGGTCGCGGGACTTTTTGCCATCTCTTCCTATTTTGTGCAGTATTCGCGTTTTGCTTGGAACACCAATTTGATTCCCTTTTTTGTGCTTTTATTTTTGTTTTCACTGCACAAACTTTTGGAGAAAAACGAGCAGGCGAAGTGGCGCTGGGCAAGCTTGTTGGGAATTTCAGTGGGCGTGGGCGTGCAACTCCACGTGATTATAATGGTTTTGTTTTTGGTAGTTGCTTTTTTTGTGATGCTGTTTTCCTTGAAAAAGAGTTTCAAGGCTTGGCCCCAATGGATGTTGGTTTTTTTGCTAGTCTGCGTTTTAAACACCACTCAAATCATCAGCGAGCTAAAAAGCAATTTTAGTAACACTAAAATTTTGCTGAGTTCTTCTTCGCGAGACAATGGTCCTGGAATAAGCAAGTTTACGCTCATCAAAAATGATTTAGACTGTCATGTTGAAGCCAACGCTTATTATTTGTCTTCCTATGGCAGCAGTAATTGCATTTATGATTTTTTGAATCCTGTAGCCTATGCTGAGGTCAGAACCAAAAATTCTTCGAAATTTTTTCAAGATGTGTTTAGCCGGTTGGTGATGCTACTGGCGGTGGTCTTTTCATTTTTCGGTTATTTCCTCTTGTTTAAAAAGGCGAAAAACGAGAAAGGGAAAAGTCAACAATACTTTTTGCGGCTGATTGTTTTTTATTGCGCCATTAATTTTCTGCTTATGATTTCCTTGAGCATGGATAAATTTAATGATTTGAGATATCTGACACCGGTTTTCTTTGTGCCATTCGTGCTTTTGGCGTTGCTAGTTGAATTTATTCAGGAGAAATTTTCAAAGCAGCAGATGCGGGGACTTTTGACTTTGCTTGTTTTACTATTAATTTTTACCAATGGTGTGGCTATTGCGGATCAGGCACTGCCATTGGTGGCCAAAGATCGAACTTGCTCATCTCATTCGACGACCATCGGGGAGCTTGAGCCTGTGGCGCAGTATCTGATGGCAAACTCTGGTGGGCGCCAGCCGATTTATTTTGGTGGCGATAAGACTTTCCGAGTAGTGTATATGCCCTTGGCTTATGTCTTGAAAAAGCACGGGGTTACTTCCGAGGAAATTCCAGCTGAACCCCAATTGTCTGAAAATAAAGAAGGTCCAACTTACATGGTTAGTTGTAAAGCGGGCGCCCAAAACTATTATCCCTACGCAGAAGTTAATAGCATTTTTGTTTATAAATTGAATAAATAAAAGTTTGTAGTTATATGGTTATTGCGAAAAATTTTAGCTCGCTCATTTTCTTTTTTGACCCGCTCCTGACCCAAGACTATGGTCAGGCGCTCTGAATCGCTGTCGCTCATATGGTCAAAAGAGAAAACAAGCTCGTAAAATTTATATTATAATTAGGTCAAATTGATTAAATTATCAAAAGCATGAGCGAGGAAAATAAGAAAATAAATGTCGTAGTCTGGTTGCTGGTAGGTGCAATTTTAGTGGTTGGCATTTTCTTGCGAACTTATAATTTTCACGATTGGCTTAGGTTTAATGCAGATCAAGGACGGGATGCCGAAATTGTTTCTGAAGTTTTGGAAGGAACCCAAGCTTGGCCTTTGCTTGGCCCTAAGGCGGGGGGCACCACTTTTCAATTAGGTCCAGTTTTCTATTATTTTCAAATAGCTTCAGCTAAGGTTTTTGGCAATACGCCTGACAAGATGGCTTATCCAGATTTGCTGGCTGGAATTTTGGCCATTCCACTGTTGTTTCTTTTTCTGCGTAAATATTTTGAAGTCAAAATTTCTTTTGCGCTCAGTGTCGTCTTTGCTTTGTCACAGTTTGCAATTCGTTGGGCGCGTTTCGCCTGGAATCCAAACTCAACGCCATTTTGGGTGCTTTTATTTTTGTATGCCCTGCATGAAATCATCATTAAAAAAGATAATCGAAAATTTTTGTGGTCGCTGGTGGCTGGACTGACTGTTGGGATTGGAGTGCAACTTCATACGATGTTGTTGTTAGCTATGCCGATCACTTTATTTATTTTAGGTGGCTATTTACTGATCAAAAAAGAAAAAACTTGGCGATATTTTTTGCTTATTTTTGCTTTGGCCCTTGTTTTCAACATTCCCCAAATGATGAGCGAATGTGCCTCCAAAGGTGCCAATACGGCTGCTTTTTTTGGTGGCATCACGACCAAAGAAGAAAATCAACATTCAACGGTGGAAAATTTTGTCCAAGGTAACAGCAGTGTAGCTCAAATTGTGCCAAATATTCTTGGGGGCTATGAGGTGGGGGACAATTTCAAATTGAGTTTTGATGGCAAGCACAACGTCGACGTGTTGATTTCGGCGCTGGGCGGGCTGCTTACTTTGAGTGGACTAGTCCTTGGAATCGTTTATTTTAAAAAAGAAAAGTCTGAAGACAAGAAACTATTCTTGATGATTTTGGCGGTATACGTGGGGGTCTTATATTTGCTTTTCATCAAACTTGCCTTCACGATTTCAGTCAGGATGTATCTGGTTTTGTTTTTTGTGCCTTTTTTCTTGTTGGGTTTTTGGCTGCAGTTTTTGAAGGAAAAATGGGCCAGCGCTTGGAATTTCATTTTGCTAGCGACAGTTTTGCTCTTGATTTTTTCAAATTTGTTTTTTGTCAAAAAATATTTTGAAGAGTTTGATGGTTATTATAAGGGCGTGGGTTCGGTCGACATTGCCACCCTGGGTGAGATGGAGAGATTTTCCAAATTTATCATTAGTGCTTCTGCTGGCCAGGGGGTGGCCTATGTTGGGGGTGACAAGAAGTTTTTGTTCGTGTCATCTCGCTCAATTAGCTATCTTATCAAAAGGGCAGGTCTTGATTTAAATATGATTGGTTCAAATGAAATAGGGCAGGCGAAACTGGCAAAGTTTTTTTACATTGTGCGAGAAAACAAATTGGATAATTTTGACAATGATCCCAATTATGTGGTGACCAAACAAGAAACCTATGGAAAATTTTCAATTTTAATGTTAGAGAAGAAATAGTTTCTAAGTGTAAGAAAATATAATAAGCACCTCTAGCTTTTGCCTCGCCTATTTTCTCTTTTGACACGCTTTTGGCCCAAGGCTATAGCCAAAAACTCGGATCCGCTGTCGCGCATATGGTCAAAAGAAAAAACAGGCTCGCAAAAGCCACCCTAATAATATCAAATGTTTTTATGAACAAAATCAAAAAAGCTTTGCAAAAAATTTCCAAAACAACTTGGATTTTAATAGCTATTATTATATTGGGCATCTTTTTGCGAACCTATCAATTGCACAATTGGCTTTATTTTTATCCTGATCAGGCGCGCGATTTGATGATTGTGGATGATTATCTTGGCGGCCGAGCTGACTTGCCATTATTGGGTTTCAAGGCGGCTAGCAGTAAGTTTCAATTGGGGGCAATGTATTCTTATTTTCAAATCATTGCGGCCAAAATTTTTGGCTCAAGTCCAGCAGTGATGGCCTATCCAGATGTGTTGTTTGGAATCTTGTCCATCCCATTGCTCTATCTCTTTTTAAAAAAATATTTTGACGAGCGATTTTCCTTGGCACTCACGGGACTTTATAGTATTTCTTTTTATGCCATCAGATATTCCAGATTTGCTTGGAATTCCAACCCAATTCCATTTTTTGTGTTGCTTTTTTTGCTGGCACTGTGGGAATTCTTGGTTGGCAAAGAAAAAACTGCCTGGAGATGGATTGTTGCGCTTGGAATTGCCTTGGGAGTTGGCGTTCAACTTCACACGGTGCTGCTCATTTTGTTGCCGTTGACGTTGGTGGTGGCTTTTGGGTATTATTTTGCAGTTAATCAAAATAAAGCCTGGCAAAAATGGTTGGTTATTTTGCTGGTAGCCCTTGTCTTAAATATCGGACAAATTATCAGCGAAACTCGCAGTGGTTTCAAAAACACCAAATATTTTGTCGCAGTTCTTGGTGATCGCTCACCAAACGAAAGTGTTGGCGCTTTGCAAAATTTGGCCTTGGATGTCATTTGCAATGCGCAAGCCAATTCGCTGTATGTGTCTTCTTTTCAAAACAAAGACGAATGTGATTCTTTGTCATATTTGAAAAACGGAGACTATGTTAATTTCAAAATTGCAGAATATGTCAGCACCTGGACAAGTATGTTAATAGGTCTTGGGCTTTTGATTTTTGGCTATTGGCGACTGGTTTACTGCTGGCGCCAAGAGCAAACAGAAAAGAAAAAAATATTTTTGGGACTAAATTTGGTTTTCGGGGCGCTGACTTTTTTGGTTATTTTTCCAATTGTTAGCCATAATGGGCAAGTGCGCTACTTCCTGCCAATCATTTTTTTGCCCTTTTTGTTTTTAGGTTTAGTTGGAAAATATTTTCTGGAGAAATTTGCTAAGAAATCTCGCTGGCTTATTATTGGGGTGATTATTTTGGCTGGACTTAATATTTTTACCATTTTTACTGAGGTTTCCCAGCTTCAGGCTAAAACTCGTAGCAATGCTCAATATGTGGTGCTTGGAGAGTTGGAAGAAGTAAGCCAATATATTATCGCTCAATCGCAACCCCAAAAAGAAGCTTATGTTTTTGGCGGTCAAAAATATATGCAGAATTTTTATCGTCAACTCTTTTATGCGGCAGCGCAAAAAGGTTTCAATTTGAATAGGGTTAGTCGTCATCCAGAGGACATTCCTGCGGAAAAACCAATTTTTTTCATTGATCAGAATCCAGATGCTGCTGAAATTGGGAAGTATCAAACCTTGCCAATCGAAATGGGCTTTAAGGTTTTGTATTACAAAAATTTTGGCAATGTTGCTGTTTATCGAATAACCAACTAATCGAGAAACCATGCCGCTTGAATTGAAAAATTATTTTTCAAAAATCAAAAAATCTTTGCCTGGACATCTCTGGATTCTTTTGGCTATTCTTTTGGTTGGAATTTTTTTGCGAACTTACAATTTCCATGCCTGGCTCAAATTTGAAGATGATCAAGCCCGGGATGCCACCCTGGTTTCCCAAGTGATTAGCGGCGAAACTGCTTGGCCTCAAATCGGGCCAACCATGCGAAAGTCTGGAGTTTCTGAGGATAAATTGTTTCATCTTGGTCCAATTTATTATGATTTTCAAATCATTTCAGCTAAGCTATTTGGCAATATCCCAACTTCCTTAGCCTATCCAGATCTATTATTTTCAATTTTAACTATTCCACTTTTTTATTATTTTTTGAGGCGTTATTTTGAGCAAAATTTTTCTTTGGCTGCTACTGGCATCTTGGCAATTTCTTTCTTTGCTATTCAATACTCTCGCTTTGCCTGGAATTCCAATTCAATTCCTTTTTTTGTGCTTTTGTTTTTGCTAGCTCTGCATGAATTTTTGGTGAAAAAAGAAAAAGTCAGTTGGGGATGGGCAAGCGTCTTGGGGATTTCCATTGGGGTTGGCGTGCAATTGCACGCAGTGTTGATTGTGCTTTTTTTGGCAACAACTTTTTTCGTTGTTGCTTTTGTTTTTTTGTTGAGAAAAAATTGGCAAAGCTGGAACAAGTGGCTGTTGGTTTTTTTGGTGGCGCTAGTTTTAAACGTCAATCAGCTCGTGACAGAGGGCAAGAATAATTTTTCCAATGAGGTAGCTTTCTTGAGTTTTCCAGCTGTCAACAGTCATCCAGAGCTGAGTGAAAAAATTCTTAATTTTTCAGAAACTGTCAGCTGCAATTTTGAGGCCAATACTTATTTACTGCTACTCACTTCTGGCACGGATAGCCTTTCAGTTGGTTCTGCTGGTTGTGATTTTGCCTATCTTAAGGCTTTTGGGCGGGGTGATTTTTCAAAATTTTTGCAAAAACCAGTTTTTTGGTTTTGGATAGTTCCCAGAAATATCCTTTCTATCTTAGGCTATTTGGCTTTGGGTTATTTTTTTCTTAAAGAAAAAGAAACGACGAAGAAAAGTTTCTTAGGCTTAATTACTTTATTTACAGTAATTTCCTTTTTCATTATGCTGGCGCTTAATAGCGGAGGCTTTAAGGAGTTTCGCTATTTTAATCAAGTTTTTTTTGTGCCATTTGTGTTGCTGGGTTTGCTGTTGATTTTTTTGAAACAAAAATTCCCAAAAGTTCATTTGGTGATTTTGCTGCTTGTTTTTGCGGGGCTTGCGAGTTTTAATTTGAATTCAATTAGATTGGCCATCAAGGAATTTCAAGGGCAAAAAGTTCGCGACACTAATCCAGTTTTCTTAGGTGAAGCCGAGTCACTGGCCAATTATTTAGGCACCGAAAGGCAGACAACAATTTATTTGACCGGAGAAAAGGGTTATTTTGATAATTTCTTGAAACCCTTAAGCTATTTATTAAAAGACCAAAAGTTTGATATTATTGAAGTTGAGAAAGACACTGAAATAGTTGCAAGCAGACCCTTGTTTTATTTGGCCAAAAATGCAAAAATTACTGATGAGCAGACCCAAGTTACGGGGCACAATATCAAGGAAACAAGGATTATTGGGCAGAGTATAATTTATAAGTTGAAAAATTAGAAAGCCATGTTTAATCAACTGAAAAACAAATTTAAAACCTTGCCCAGCCATTTTTGGGTGTTAGTGGCAATCATCTGCCTGGGAATTTTCATGCGGACTTACAATTTCCATGCCTGGCTGGATTTTGGTTCTGACCAAGTTAACGATGCCACCAGGGTTGGTGACGTGATTGAGGGGCGAGCTCCTTGGCCAGCCTATGGGCCAGATATGGGCAACAGTGGCAAAGGTGGGAGGGCCAATCGTTTTCGATTGGGTCCAATTTATTATGACTTTGAAATTGTTTCAGCTAAGCTGTTTGGCAACAATCCTGTGTCGATGGCCCTCCCCGACCTGCTTTTCTCAATTCTTTCTTTGCCGCTTTTCTTTTATTTTCTGCGAAAAATTTTCTCCGTTAATCTCTCGATTGCCCTCACTGGTCTTTATGCCATTTCTTTTTACGCCCTTTCTTTTTCTCATTCAGCTTGGAATGTTAATTCCATTCCTTTTTTCTCACTGCTGTTTTTAGCGGCGCTTTATGAATTTATGCTGGCTAAAGAAAAAACTCATTGGGGTTGGATTGTATCCTTGGGAGTTGCTCTGGGAGTCAGCATTCAGCTCCATGCGATTTTGCTGGTTTTATTTCCGGCTACTTTGTTTTTTGGCTGGCTGTTTTTCTTGCGCAAAGATTGGAAAATTTGGAAAAAAATGCTGGTAGTTATTTTGCTGATGCTAATTCTCAATTTGGGGCAAATTGTGGGGGAAAGACAAAATGATTTTAAGAATACGAAAATTTTTCTTGACTCGATCACTGGTCCGAGCACCAAAAGCCAGGATAGCTGGCTAGTCAGAGCTTCCAATGATTTGAGTTGCAATTTCCAGGCCAACGCCTACATGCTTTCTGCAGTTGGGGATGGCAATTGTGATTTTTCAGTAAGTCAATTTTTGGCCGGAGGCGGTGCAGGCAAGGCTTTTTTGAAAAAAATTGCCGAGCCTAAGTTTGACCTTAAAATTGTGCTTTGTCTGCTTTTTTCCTTGTTGGGCTATGGTATGTTAGTAATCAATTTCAGAAAAAAAAATCAACCAGCCAAAAAATATTTTCTGGGCTTGTTACTGCTTTATATGGGCCTGTCTTTTTTCGTGATGCTGCCAATTCTCGATAGCGCCATTAGATATTTCGTGCATTTGTTCTTTTTGCCCCTTATTCTACTGGGCCTTTTAACAGAATTTCTGGCTGAAAAATTTTCTCAAAAATATCTTGCGCCCGTAGTTGTGCTTTTCTTGTTGATTGCAGGGCTTAATCTTAATGCCACTTATTTGCAAATTAAAAATAATTTTGTCCAGTCGCGGATTATTTTGGGGCCAGTTGAGGAAATGGTGAGTTATGTGATTGCTGGTAGCAATGCTCAAACAGGGATTTATCTTTATGTTGATTCGAGTGCATTAGATTATCTCAAATCACTCAGATACATTGCCAGTCAAAAAGGGGTGGCCTTGCTTAAAACGGGGGACAAAGACGTTGTTCCGCCAGGAAAGGCCAAATTTTATCTTAGTATCTGGGGTGGCAGTCCGACTCTTACCCAAATTAATGGAATGAGTTATGCTGATTATAGGCTTTTTGACCAAGTAGCGATTTTTCATTTAACGGATTAGGACTAAATTATATTATATTAAATTAAATTAGTTTTTTGTGCTTATAGCTTGGGAGCTCAACTCCCATAATGGGAGTTGAGCTCCCTTGGTGTAATGTTGATTTGTAAAGAAAATAAGCAAAGTAGAAACCCTAAGTCGTTTTCCTAATTTTATGAAAGAATTTATTTCGCAAAAAATTAAAAATATTCCCAAAGCCGCTTGGATTTTGTTGGCAATTTTGCTGGTGGGTTTTTTCCTGCGCACCTATAATTTTCATGATTGGCTGAGGTTCAATGCGGATCAAGGTCGAGATAGTGAGCTTGTTTCTAGCGTTGTTGATGGCAAAGTTGTTTGGCCATTGCTTGGACCCAAAGCCGGCGGCACCGAATTCAAATTGGGCGGAGCTTTTTACTATTTTGAAATAGTTTCAGCTAAAATTTTTGGCAATGCCCCTGACAAGATGGCCTATCCAGATTTGCTTTCTGGGCTGCTTTGCATCCCCCTGCTGTTTTTTCTTTTGCGAAAATATTTTGATCAAAAAATTTCATTGACGCTCACGGCAATTTTTGCGGTTTCAAATTATGCTATTCGCTATGCCCGTTTCGCTTGGAATCCAAACTCAACCCCATTTTGGACCATGTTGGCCCTTTATGCCATGCATAAAGTCGTGGCTGAAAAAAGTCAGCGCAAAGCTTTGTGGGCCATTGTTTGCGGTCTGGCGATTGGTGTGGGCGTGCAACTGCACACAACTCTGCTGCTATTTTTACCAATAACGACCATCATTGTGTTTGGCTATCTGGCTATAAAAAATATCAAAATTGTGAGGTATTTTTTCATTATCTTAGTTTTTTCATTATTGCTCAATGCTCCACAACTATTTGGTGAATATCAAAGTGGTGGCAAAAATATCCAAGCTTTCTTTGGGGGAGTGAAAACCAAGCAAGCGACTGAAAGCAATTTTTTTGACAATGCTTTGCATGGAGCCAGCTGTTGGGTTCAAGGCAATTTAGACATTATTTCTGGCTATGAAATTTCTGACAAATGTTCCTTCACTCTGGCTGCTCATAAAAGTGACACCTTGGCTTTTCTGCTGGGGCTGATCTTTGTGGTGGGCGGCACAATTTTGGGATTTCAGGCCATCCGTCAGGAAAAAGATGACGAAAAGCAAAAATTGCTTTTCGTGTTAGGCGTTTTCATGGGAGTTACATTTTTGGTATTTTTAAAATTAGCCTTCGAGCTTTCGGTGCGGTTTTATTTGATTTTAATTTTTTTGCCGTTTTTCTTGGCTGGATTTTGGCTGGAGTTTTTGAAGAAAAAATTTCAAACAAAATATACCTCGCTGTTACTTTTTGGTGCAATAATTCTGATTGGTGGAAATTTGTTTTTTGTGCAAAAATATTTTGCCGAGTTTGCGGCTTATGGAAAGGGTAAGGGTGGCAATATGGACATCACAATTCTCAGTGAAGCCGAAACTTTTGCGCGGTTTATTTTGGCAAATTCCAGTGATCCTAAAAACGCTGTGATCGAGGGTGACGCCAAGTTTCTTTTCAAGGCCTATAAGCCAGTTCGCTATTTGGTGGGCAGGTCTGGTTTGGAACTTTCTCAAGTCAACAAAAAAGCTCCTTTGCCAGCTCAATATTTTTATCTCGGAACTGTCAAGGATAGAGAGAAATTCTTGAAAGATCCAAATGTGAAAGTTTTGCAGTTCCAAGATTATGGAGACTTTGCAATTTTGTCCTTGAGTGGTAATTAGGAATTTTCTTAGCATTTT
Organism: uncultured bacterium; assembly: GCA_903861715.1. GTDB lineage: Bacteria > Patescibacteriota > Minisyncoccia > Moranbacterales > GWC2-37-73 > CAIPMZ01. The sequence continues at coordinate 15,090 of CAIOVI010000041.1, read as the reverse complement.
AAATTTTTTCTGAAAATATTTCGTCTCGCCCGTTTTCTCTTTTGACACGCTTTTGGCCCAAGACTATGGCCAAAAGCTCGGATCCGCTGTCGCGCATATGGTCAAATGAGAAAACAGGCTCGCAAAATTTAAAACTGCTGAGTCATTGAAAGTTGATTGAATATATCCCTTCCCTATGCTATAATTAAAAAATAGGGGACTATTCATTTATAAAAAACCATATGAAATCAATTCAAATTATTGTTCCAGCTTACAACGAAGAAAGGAACATTTTGCCTTTCCACAGGGAAATTACGAAGATTTTTGCCCCCCTTGAAAGCCAGTATGCCTTTGAGATTTTGTTTGTCAATGATGGCAGCAAGGACAACACGATTGGTGAAATTGAAAAATTGGCCGCCGCCGATCCGAGGGTAAAATTCATTGATTTTTCGAGAAATTTTGGCAAGGAGGTTGCCACCACAGCCGGAATCAACAATTGTCAGGCCGACGCTTGCATCATGGTGGATGCTGATTTGCAACATCCGGTGGAGCTCATTCCAGAATTTATCGCCAGGTGGGAAAAAGGTTTTGATGTGGTGATTGGAATCAGAAACAAAAACAAGAGTGATGGCTGGATCAAAAAACTTGGTTCGAAACTTTTTTACAACATCATCAACAAAATAGCGGAGGTGAAAGTGGTGCCAAACGCCACGGACTTTAGATTGATTGACAAAGTTGTGGTGGCTGAATTTTCTCGTTTCACGGAAACCAGTCGCATGACCAGGGCGCTCATTGATTGGCTTGGTTTCAAGCGGGATTTTATTTATTTTGACGCCAATGAGCGACTCCATGGCACGGCTAGTTATAGTTTTTGGAAATTGTTTGGCTTGGCCATGAATAGCTTTATTTCTTTGAGTCTGATGCCGCTCAAGTTGGCTGGCTCTTTGGGAATCTTCATCACTTTGTTTTCAGGTCTTTCGGGCTTTTATATTATGCTGGGGAAATATGTTTTTCGCACGCACTTTGCCTCAACCTTTTCTGATTCTGAAAACTTGGCGATCTTGATTCTTTTCTTGGTCGGAATCATTTTGATGTCCATTGGACTGTTGGCTCTTTATGTGGCCAATATCCATCGCGAGGTCATCAATCGTCCAATTTATGTGATTAGGAAGAAGAATATCTAATACAGAATTAACTTAATTAATGGTAGATAGACGTTGGAGGCTCAACCTCCATAATGGAGGTTGAGCCTCCTTGAAACTAACAGTGTTTTAGTTAATTTGGTATAAGTCGTGGGAACGCATAACGCGTAACGTGGAACGTGGAACGTGGAAAAGTTTTATATCGAATTATAAAAAACTGCCAGACAATAAAATGTCGGCAGTTTTTTTGTTTATGATGGATAGTAAGTCGTCCTTTTTGTTTATATGTTTATATGATTAAATGCTTGTATGATTTACGCTTTTGGTTCATTGCCGGAAAGTTCTTCTTGGATTTCAACTTTCTTGGCTTTCTTGGAAATTATTTCTTGCAGATAATCAAGGTCGGCCGGGGTTATTTCCCCAAGCAAATAGAGGACAAGCAAATAGCCGACAAAAAGCAGGGTTGCCCAAAGCAGGAAAATAAAAGCGCCCTGACTGAAGAAAAGTGAAGCCAGATACAGCAAAATTCCAGCCAACGAAAGTTTGAGCAAGCTTTTCAAATGAATCATCACCCCAAAATCGCGCTGGATGTAAAAGAGAATTGCCAGCATGGTGACAAAGGAAGTGAGGGTGGTGGCAATGGCGCTACCAGCGAGGCCATAGCGTTTGATGAAAACATAATTTAAAATTGAATTGATAATCACGCCAAAAATTGAAATCCACATTGGGATCTTGGTTTTACCGGCGCCGTTGAGCACAAAACTCATGACATAAAAGATGGTCAAAAAGCCCACCCCATAGGCCAGAATTGACATTGGATAAGCGGCATCGAGATATTTAGCGCTGTAAAAAAGTTTGATGATGGGACGCGAAAATTGTGACATCAAAATTACCGCAGGAATCAGCAGGATTAGCATGAGGCGCAGGGATTGACTGATGACGGCGTTGGTTTGCGCGTGATCATTTTCAGCTGTGGTTTTGGAAATGACTGGCAAGAGCATGATGGTTAGCGCGTAGAAAATGTAGTAGGGAATGCGTCCAACGGTCAGGGCGGCGTTATAGATTCCGGTCAGATAATCATCATGCAGAATTCCTTTGACGAGATAAAGGTCGATACTGATGAGGAGTTCATAGGCCAAAAAGAAAATGATGACTTGCCAAGCATAGTTGAGAAGTTTTTTGTAATCAAAAAAAACATCAATTGGCTTAGTTGCTGTTTGCTGTTGGAGAGCGATTTGTTTTTTCAAATCTCGAGAAAATTTCAACTTATCAATGGCTACGGCGATAAAATAAACGGCGAAGGTTGAGAAAGCATAACCCAGCACTGAGCCAGGCACGCCCCATTTCCAGGCCATGCCCACAATGATGACAACCTTGAAAACAGAACGCACGGTTTTCATGATGGACTGCAAATTGAATTGATGCAGGCCAGTATAGTAGGAGAAATAGAAAGATGCTAGCGCAAAAGAAGGAATAATCCAAGCCGAGAGTTTGAACAGGGCAGTCAAAGATGGATCGCCCAAGACTTTGGCAATCAATGAAGCCGAAAAATAAAAAATCACGGTCACAGCTGCAATCAGCAGGCCTTGCATAATGATGGCTTGACGCTTGATGACAGGAATGAGACTGGGATTGGTTTCAAAAACCTCGCTCATATATTTGCTCATAGCGGTCGGGATGCCGTTGCCAATCAAAATAATGACCATCGTGGTCAGCGTCACGACCAAACCGTAGCGGCCATAATCAGCCGGCCCAAGGATGCGGCCAACGAAAGAATGAATGAAATAACCCGAAAGGTTAAAAATCAATTCCGAGACAATGAGCCAGACAGTTGATTTTGCAAGATTATTGGAGGACATAAATATTTTAAAAAAGATTTTTCTCCTCCCTTTGGAAAAGGGAGGTTGGGAGGGATTGGAAAACTTTCTTTGTTTATTAAGTTTTTCAAATCCACCTTAATCCTCCTTTTCTAAAGGAGGAAAATCAAATATTAATGATTATTAAATTTCATTCTTCGTGTTTCACTTTTTGTGGCTCTGGTAAATGCTCCGCGTGTTTGAATTTGAAAAAATTGAAACTTTTTTCGTTGGAATAATGTGCGTATTTCGCATGACCCCAAGCGAGTTGCGGAATTTCGTCGTGATTGATAAAAACTGGAAGATACGCATGATCCCCATCCCCTTGAATCGAGTAAGATTCAGGATCACCAATAATATCCAATGCAAGTGCTACATGAGCTATCAAAGATTCTTGAATATTTCTATCTCGGCTCACAAATTTATCTCTCCATGTATATTCACTTACTAGCGAATCAATTTTCAATTCGTATTTTATGCATATTTTTTCAAAAATCTTACAAATAAGTGCCGTCTTAGCCTTATCAGGATCAGGAGATTCGGGATATTTATTTATCATGGCTAACATTTTAGCAAGCAACTCTTCATCTCGTAGTATCTCATCAAGAGACAGCATAAGAAGAGAGTTCTCTAAATGCCCTCCAAATATAGTGGATGCAATCTCTGGCTTAATACCATTCTTTTTATTTGAATAGAAATGGAGGCATTGTCCCATATAATCTTTCATGTGCGACTCAAGCTTCATTGGAAATCCGAATGAGGTTGAATCTATTTTCAGGCCATTGAAGAAATTTGAGACCAATAGATTTATTCCATCCCGTTGTGGCGCAATGAACGCCTCAGGATTTTTCTGTAGCACCTCGGGAATGTCACCAGGGTAAAGTTCATCTTCCAAGATTGCCCCTGTTTTTTTATCAAATGCGCAGAATATCTTTTTTCTGTCCCTCTCCTCCGCATATGCTGGATTATTATAGATCTCTTTTTTTTGAAAGTTTTCAAGATGCTTTTCTGTTCTATTAAGACCATACATTCTTTGCACAAAAAATTTATCTTCCATGAATGCATTTGACTGAGCGCTTTCCTGTTTACTGCTATGTATGGACGCGTTCATTTTATGATTGTAACAAAATCTCGGATATTCACCATTCGACAATTCCATAAGTATGCTACCACCAATAACCCGTGCATTTTCGGTTTTATAATCTATTCGCACCCTTTTTTTCTTTTTAATCTTTTCAATATTGTTACTTATTGTAAAATCTATACTGCGAGTTTTCTTTTTGGAGGCTTTGAGTGCATCAAAAATTGCATCATTTGAAATCTTCGTCCTCTCATATCCCAAAATCCCCGTTTCTTCTTGAATGTGTTTAGGATATTCAAAATCATATGACTCAGTCTCGAGGGGAATTTTGATGCCATCAAATTCAATTTCAATTGTTTGCTTTCTGCGCTCTTGAGCCAGGCGATTTTTGACAGGTTCAATCTTCGGCCCTGAATTTTCAGCAGGGGATTGCTCCACTTCCTCTTGCGACTTTTCCACCTGCAATTCTTCCACCGGTTTTTTCTTCGGGATATTTGCAGTCTGCGTCTGCGATTTCAAAAAATTGTCTTCCATGCTCATATGATTTTTCGCTACTTATTATTTTCTTAGACCTATATATTAATTTATGGGTGTGAGTTACTTTTTTCTGTATTATTTTATAGAGATATATAGAAATATACTTAATGAAATGATTTTATGGAAATATAATTGAAATATGCTTCGCGAAATAAAATAGAAATTCTTTGTTTCTTTCCTTTATTATATCTCTACTATATTTCTACCATGTTTCTATTGCATTTCTATCATATATCCCCATTCTATCTTCTTTCTTATTTCAACTTTTTTTCTACCGCATTTCTATTTTGCTTCTATTTATCTCTATTATATCTCTACGGAATTTCTATTTGTTTCTACTTGTTTCAATTATAGTAATTATTTCTCCAAACACTTCTTGCTGTGATTTATTCCCATCAATTTCAATTAAACTATTTTCTTTGGCAAATTGCGTCAGAATTTTTTGTTTGGCGATGAGATAGTCGAGGCCTTGGTCGGCTGGGCGAGGACGCTGCATGATTTTGGCAGGGTCGGCGTTGAGGAAAAAAGCAAAGTCAGGACTGAGGATGTTTGTGCAGCTTTTAGCTTTTAGCTGATAGCTTTTAGGCTGATGATTTTTTGATTCAAGATAATTGATATTTATTAAACTGTCATAAAAATAGCGGTCTGATAGTAAGTAGTCATAACCTGATTTTTCTAATTTTCTTAGTAATTTTTTGAAACGCAGAAGATCAATGAATAAAGCGATCTTGCGAAGCTGAATTTGCAGCCAACTTGCAGTTGTTATAGATTTATTTTCACGTTTCACGCTTTGCGCTCCACGCTTTGCGCCCTTATTGGCAATCGAAAAAGCCACGGCGTGGAAATAGCAAACTTTTTTTCCACGAGCTTGGAAATATTCTTTCAGCAATTCTATTTGAGTTGACTTTCCCGAGCCATCGAGGCCGGAAATTGAGATGATGCGCATTAATTTGAATTTTTTAATTTTAAATTTGAAATGAAATCTAAATGACTAAATTTTAAAACATTTAGCAATTTAAATTTAAACATTTATTTAAAATTTTAAATTTAGCCTTTAAAATTTTTTCTTAGTACATCAGTACTGCCACGGGTTGCATCTTGGCCACAACGTTGACCATTTTGTTTTCTTCCATGCCAGAAACTACTTCGTCGATGTCTTTGTAGTAAGCGCTGTCTTGCATGATGACGCCTTTGGACTTGGCGTTGTAGAGTTTCACGTGACTTGCATCCATCTTTTTGAAAAGCTGATCTTTGTCCTTGGCGGTTTCTTCGGAAAGTTTGGCGCGGCGGCCAGTTCCATGCGGGGCAGAGAAGAAAGAAGACTGGTTTTCATCGGTGCCGACAGCGATATAGGCGGGGGTAGCCATAGAGGAAGGAATAAAAACGGGCTCCCCGGTCTGAGAAAAGAGGGGGTGCCCAAACATCCCTTTTGGCCCATTGGCACGAACTGAGCCGTTTCTGTGCACCCAGACGGCCTTGTCATAGTGATTTTCCTTCTCGATGGAGATATGGGTGGTGTCGTAGAGCATATCTAATTGGATCTGCCTTCCGAAGGTTTTTTCCAATGCTTGATCGAGGTGATGATTGAGAACTGTTCGGTTGGCAAAACCGAAATTGGCGCTGGCTTTGTGAGCGGTGAAAAACATTTGGCCTTCGGCGCTGTCAGCTTTGTAGCCAATGAAATCGTTGCTATTTTTGTATTTCTCAATTTCCTTGGCAATCTTGGCGTAAACATTTTTCAATTGACTGCCAAAAAAAGTGGTGCCAAGTTTCAAAATGATTCGTTGACTCAAATGTTCTTTTTTCTTGGGGGTATACATATATGACGCATATTGACCAAACAAGCCCGAACCAGTGTGCATCAAGAAAACATATTGGCCTTCCTTGAGCCCAAATTTTTCAGCAATTACGGAATTTTTGACGTCGGTGATTTTCATCAAATCCAAAAAGTGATTGCCAGCGGCGCCCAAGATCCCAAGTCGGAATTTTCCAATGTGAAAAAAAAGTTTTGGCACGGCGTTGAGAATGTCTTGGTCGGTGACTTTTTCTTGGCGGAAAAAATTCCCCTCGGCAAAAGCGTTGGAAATTTCATTTTTGGTGCGCGAGCCCAAATGTTTGATCAAGGGCGCAATGCCTTGTTTGCAAACGTCGAGCGCCAAGCGAAAGGGGATGGCGGTGCCGATATATTTTTTGGTCGGGATTACTTCAACCAGCTCTTGAAAAAGTTTTTCAAGTTGCTCTTGGGTAGTATTTTCCTGATTCAAATCAGTTTTCAGCAAACGCATGCCGCAATTGGGAGCCGTGTCGTTGACTTGGGGCAAGAAATCATTAAGGGTGGCAATCACACTGCCAGTCGGAGTCTTGCGACCTTTTTTGGAATGCACGTCGCTCATGGAAGCCACGTGGTGGAAAAGACGCTCGTCGCTTGCAATGTCTTCCAACTTGGCCAAGGTTTCTTCATCCGGCAACAGTTCATCGCTGCCATGCAGAATGGTCGGAACTTTCATTCTTTCCGTCTTAAGTTCTTTTTTGTTTTGAGAAAGTGAATTTATTTTATACGTCATATATGTCTTATAGGTCTTAATAATTACTTCAATAAATCTTGATATGCCTTCTCATACTGTTTGGCAACTGCCTTGATGTCGAAATTTTCGCTCACGTATTGGCGAGCTGCTTTCCCCAGTTTAGCGCATTTTGCTTGGTTTTCAAACAGGTCAACAATGGCCTGGACTAGTTGGGTCTGACTAGTTGGGTCAATGGCAATCGAGTTTTCGCTGGAGGAAAATTCTTGCAGAATTGGCAAATTGGAAATGACAACTGGCTTGGCGCAAGCCATCGCCTCGATGACAACCAAGGGCACATCAAATTTGCCATGCATATTTTGAGCAGGAAAAATGACCACGTCTGAAAGGTTGTATATTTTTGGCATATCGGAAAAGGTGTCAGTGAAAATGACTTTATCAATAATCCCATGCTTTTTCAGAGTTTCGATAACCTCGGCTTTTTTGATGGCGTCTTTTTCATTTTTCACGCGGTTGGCAAAAATAAATTTGGCGTTGGGAATTTTTGCGAAAAGCGCTGGCAGGCTTTCCACGATCGTGTCCGTGGCGCCCAGGCGAGTGTATTCACCTTGATAAGAAACAATAAAATCATTTTGTTGAATATTAAAAAAGGCCATGGTTGCCAGATTTTTTGGGGCTGGCGAAAAAAGTTCCAGATCAATGCCAGGATAAATGCGCGCAACATTTTTAAATCCAAGTTTGGTCAGTTTCTTTTTGGCATAATCAGAATAGGTGATGATCAGGTCGGCAAAAATGATTTTTTTGAAATCTTTGTCAGAAAAAAGATCTTCACGCAAAGTGGCGACGGTTTGGACGGTTTTGGTGTTAAGTCTAGACAGAAAAAGTTTGAAACCCAGGGCGTTGAGTTTGTTGGGGGTCAGCATAAAATGCGCAAGGTCAAATTTTCCAATCAGGGGCACCAGTTTTAATAATCTGGCTTGTTGAGCTAGGCCAAGATTAAGGTGATTGCTGGTGTAAATCGGAATTTGTTTAATTTTCAATGGCAGAGCATCCACTTTGCCAGGCGTGAGCACGCTAAATTCAAAATTTTCCACACTCTTAGCCAAATAAAAAGCAAAACTTTTTGAAGCTTCATCCCACGGTGGGGCAATCGGGCGAGTGACTAATATAATTTTTTTCATAAAATTTTATTATCTAGCAAAGTGAGCGAAATGAATTCGCCAGCTGGCGAATTCATTTCGCAGCGAGCGACGATAACAAAAGGTATTTTGCCTACGAGGCTTGTCCACCTCGGCGAGCCTCAGTCGAGACGGGCCTCGTGAGCCTGAAGGGTCCAGGGCTTGCCCTGGGGTATTAATACCCTTTTATTATAGCAATTTTAGGGCTTACGCATTTGCTCTCAAATTCCTAGAGCATGAGCTACCTGCTAAGCAAGCTGCCCCTGGTCTACTTCAAGTCTCTTTCGCTAAGCAAATCAGCTGTAAGTAATTTTTCGATCAAATGCGTAAGTCCTAAATTCATTTATTAAACATTAGACATTTGTCATTAAAAATTCTTGTATATTTCTTTCGTTTTTTTCTCAGCCGTCACGGAGATGATGATTTTTTTGCCAGCAGTCTCGAAGTTGGTATTCGGAACTGGAATTTTTCTGATTTCGCCTTGCTGGACGACGACGCTGGCTTCTTTGAGCACGGTTTTGTCGGCGATGAGCTGCCAATGAAAAGTCAGGTTAGTTGAGTGATTTTCAAGGTCAAAATCAAGCGCCTGACTCTGGGGATTTTCAAAGTAAAGTGACCAAACGTTTTGGTTGTTGATGTCAGCTTTGTTTTTTTCCACCAAGGAAAGAAAAGCAAAACTAACGATCAGGAAAAAAATGGTTGAAAAAATAATAGTCTTGTTGTTCATGTTTTTGCTTGAATTTTATTGGCTTATTATCTAATGAAGTGAGAGAGTGACTCTGGAACTTATGTATTTGTTCTAAAATTCCTAGAGCATGAGCTATTTGCTAAGTAAGTTTATCCTGGTCTAATTTAAGTCTTTTTCGTTAAGTGAGCCAGTCGTAAGTAATTTTCGAAAAAATACATCAGTCCCATCGTATCTACTGGTAGCTCTACTTGGCTTTATAAAAAATTGCCACGTCGTCAGCAGTGTAAATTTGCCAGAAATTGTTGAGGCGATTGAATTGAGCGGCGTCATTGTTGGGATTAAGCATCACAAAATCAATCTTGGTGCCAGCAAAACATTTCTGAGCTTCTGGACTGTTAGGAAGGGAAATCATATTGTTGGTGCATTGTTCGCGAGTCTTGGTGTCATCTTGATAACGTTTGAAATAGCCTCTGGAAAAAGGAAAATTATAGCCGCGCATAAAAAACAATTTCACCCAGGAATCACCTGCCAAATAGTTGTGGTCTTTAAGCACTACGTCTTTAGTTGTTAATTTTTTGGCTAAATAAGCTGAAGCCGCATAGGTTTGGATGGCTTTGGGTGCGCTGCCACCAGTGCTTAGCGCCATTGAATCTTCATAAAAACCATTGACCGCAAAAAAGGTTACCAAAAGGAAGAAAGCATAAAAAAGAAAAGCTTGTTTGAGATAATTTTTTTCGCAGTTGGCAGTTTTCATTTTTTCAAAAACAAAAACAAAACCGTAAGCCGCCGCTAAGGCGCTTGGGAAAATGACATAACTGGCAATGCGATCCGAGGGAATGTCGACAAGCAGCCAGTCGGGGCGAAGGGACATCACGGAAAGCGAAATAGTCCAACCCAGCAGAAAGGCGCGAGAGTATTTGTCCATTTTTTTGGCTAGCAACAAAATTAGCACGGCAATGACGGCCAGTGCAAAGCGAGCTTCACCAGCTGTGGATTTCAGTTGCGTCAGGGTCAGGCCTGCGCGACTGGCCTTGCTAGGTGCTCCCACGGCGGTGTTAATGGCTTTTGAATTGAGATAAGTGGGAGTGTAGATGAAAAAAACAAAAAGAAGCGCCAGACCAAAAACGGCCAGCACGGAAGGCGAGAGAATTATTTTCAGCCATTGGCGAGAATATTTTTTGAGGTCTTTGCGATTAAGAATGGCAAAAATGAGCAAAGAGAAAAAAGCAATAAAGATGAAAACGAAAGTGCTCAAATGATGAGTGTAGGCCAGGCCGAGACTGAGAAAAACTGCTAAGGCAAAATAACCAGATTTCCTCTCTTTGAAGGCTCGGAGATATAGCAAAATCATCATTGGAATCAGAAGATTGCCGATTGTGTTGCCAATCACGCCCCCACTGGCAAATTTGGCTTGAGGAGAGGCCAGGGCATAGAGCGGCCCAACCAGAAAAAGCACCAAGATAGAAATCAGATTTTCTCGCTTATGGTCTTTGAAAAGTTCTTTAGCCACAATGAAAACTGCCAGCACGGACATAATGTTAATCAAAAAAAGCATGAGAATTGGAAAAGCTGAAATCAACTCAGCGCCTGAAATGATGCCCAGGGCGGCAAAAATAAGATGTTCGCCAATGATAAAATCAGCAATGGGAGCGGGTTGACTGATGGTGTAGTCAGCTGTGATGTCAGCTTTGGCATATTGGGGAAGTTGCCCAGTAGTGATGATGGTTTTTGTCCAAAACATGTGATGACCCATGTCGGTGGCGGTGGGAAAAATCACATCTTGCAGATAAATGGTCTTAATAAAAACAGTCAAGAAAATTAGCAAAATTACCAAAAGAGTTGATTTTGGAGAAATTTTTGACTCAGTTTGTTTAAGCTCACCTGGTTGCCTGTTTTTGATGAAGTAAAAATAAAGGCCCAGGCACGCACTGATAAAAATTGTCAGGAAGGTTAAGATGGTAACTCTGTCTATTTGAAGGCCTATTTTATCGATTAAAATCAAAATAAAATCAACAACAACAATGCTTAAGCTGAAAGAAAGCACAAATTTTTCCAAACCCGAAAAAAGATTTTTCATGCCGGTGGCCAAAAGCAAACAAAATCCTGGAATAAAAAGGACTAGTCCTAGACTAAGAAAAAAAGAAAATTGTTCGGAAATAAATGAAAGCATAAAATCTGATTGACATTTTTAATTAAGTTATCTCCCCACGAAAATACTAATCTTTTACTAATATACGAATCAATTATAAATATGCAAGCAATTATGAATAAATATTACTCCTCCCTTTGGAAAAGTGGCAAGTGCTAGCAAGTGCAGCATTTGCGGAGGGATTTGAAAAACTTTCTTTGTTTAAGTTAATCTTTCAAATCCACCTCAATCCTCCTTTTCTAAAGGAGGAAGAAAATACGTAGAAAATTTATTAGTGCTTTTTCTGATTTCTAATTATCACTTTCTCGATTTCTGCCAAATATAATTGGGCGATGCGCCGCCATTGATAATTCTCAACCACATAATCTCTGACGGTTTGACCAAAAATCTCGCGGGGGCTGCCATTGGCAAACAGCTCGGTTATTTTCTTGATATATGCTTGGGCATTTTCCGGCTGAACCAAAAATCCATTCTTGCCATCCTTGATAGCATCCTTTAAGCCCTCTAAATCGGAAGCTAACACTGGCAAGCGACAAGCCCCTGCTTCAATTACGGAAATGCCAAAACCTTCCATATCCCCGGCTATTTTGATGTTGGGTTGAATGAACAAATCGCAAGTTGCCCAAAGCGTGTTGCGAACTTCGTCAGTAACATAACCCAACATTAAAATTCGTTCACTTAATTCTTGCTCAGCTATTGCCTTAACAATATTTGCTTTGTCTTTTCCATTACCTGCAATAACGTAAATATATTCTTTCGGCAATTTCGACATTACGTTGCGAATAAACCACGCAGCACCCTTGTGTTTAGCAAGCCGACCAGAGGTCAACAAGATTTTCTTGGCCACTATTGAAATACCTAGAATTTTTTCTAAATCAACCTTTGAAGCTTCGGTTAGATTTTTTTCCGTATCAACGCCATTTGGAATAAAAAAAATTTTTTCAATTGGGATGCCTTTTTCGACTGCAACTTTGACAGTTTCATTTCCAACAGCAATAAGCTTGTTGAGTTTTGGAAGAAAAATTTTTGTCCAAAGAACTTGATAAATAGCAATTAAAAGCTTTTCATACCAAACTCCAAGCGAAGCGGAATTCCAATTAATGTCCAACCCATGGATAATGCAGATGACTGGTTTTTTTGAAAACAGTTTGAGGATCCAACCATTGATAGCCAGGACACCACTGCCCAAAATCACCACGTCGTTTTTGCCAAGCAGCCAAAAGGTTTTGATCAGAGCGTAGGGCGCAAAAAAAGGCAGAAACCAGCGACCGCGAGTGTTGGCAATGACCGTGACTCGGGTCAACTCGGAAAGCCAATTGGCAAGTTCAAAATTTTGGGTCTCAATGCCGCCCACAATTGGGGGATAGGTGTGAGAAATAAAGATGATTTTTGGCTTTTCCATACAATTTTATTGTAGCTCAAAATCAAATTAGTTTCAAGTAAAAAGATGCCTTTCGTGGCATCTTTTTAATATTGCAGCAGAACTTGCAAATTTTATTGTAAAAATGAGAAAGTTTACTTTTTGTATTTTTCTGATTTAAACAAATACATTTGTTCTTCAGTCAGATTGCGATTTGATTTGACCATATCAGCAATCAAAGCAAAAACCAAAAATTGAACGCCGACCAGCAAGAGGGTAATTGAGGTTAAGAGATAATTTCGATGGGGGGTGATTTTGAAATCTTGAAAATATAGCCCCATGAAGTAGAGGAAAAAACCAGCTGAAATCAGAATTAAAATCAAAGCTGGGATGCCAAAAAATTTCATTGGACGAACATCGCGCACCGCCTTGATGATGATTTTGAAGCCATTGTTGACAAATTTCCAAATGGATTTAGTTATCTTGGGTTTACGGTCAGCAAAATAAGTCACTTGAATTGGCACCCATTTGAGTTTCAGATTTTTCCCAATGGCATCAATGATAGTTTCTTGAGTGTAAGTGAAATTCATATTCGTAAGATTAAAGCGAAGCAAAGTTTCTCGATTGTGAGCTCGAAAACCGCAAGTAAGATCTTCAGTTTTGTAATTCAAAAAGAAACCAACCACGGAAGCAGCAAAACGATTGAGAAAGCTTCTGATCCACGGAATGTTTTTTGCCACCAAATTGCTGAATCTGTTGGCGATAACCATATCATAATTTCCTTCGAGGATGGGCGTTAAGAGTTTAGGGATATCGTTTGGATTAAACTGTCCGTCAGCATCAATGTTGACCATAAGGTCAGCGCCATTTTCCAAGGAACTTTCCACGGCTCGCTTGAAGGAATAGGCAAGTTTACGATTTGGTTTATAAGACACAACGATATCAGCCCCAGCTGCTTTAGCAATGGCGACAGTCTGGTCAGTTGAACCATCATCAACAACCTGGATCAGTTTTTCCTTAATAACCAGGCCTAATTTCGAATAAAAATCCAAATCAAAACTTTTCCTGATTTTTTGGATAGTTGCTCCAAGATCCTTTTCTTCATTGTAGGCCGGGATGTTTACAATTAGTTTCATCGCTATTTCTTTTTAATGATTAAGCTAGGATTGACACAATTGAGATCGCATTTTGCATTTTGAGTTCCCTTGTTGAGGATATTTTTTGAACAATCATTGAGCTGTTGTTGGCACAGGCTGGTGCTTTTGTTGAAATAGTTCGTGTTGATTTCATAGCCAAAAAATGGCAGGGCAAAATAAATTATCACTGCAATTCCCGCTAACCAAACAATGAGTTTTAAGAGGTGAAACATAAATTCATGGATCATGGAACATGGAGTATGGAACAAAAAATTCCGAATCCGCATTTCATGTTATATATTATGTGTTCTATGTTTTATGCGCTCAGCGACTCAGCGTCCGATTCCTTTATAGATTATACCACTTTTTTCAATCGCAAGCTTGTCGAGACAATTTTTTCCGTCAACAATAATTTGGATGCCAGCTTTTTTGAAAGTCTCTGGCGTGATAGCTTTGAATTCTCGGTGGTCAGTGGCGATGATGATGGCAATTGATTTGTCCAAAAGATCTCCCAAAAATTTTTCAGTTGAATGATTGGGCGTGTGTGGGTCAAAGGTGACAACCTCAGCCCCATGCCGTTTGAGATATTTGATGATCTGCAGGGAAGGAGATTCTCGCAGGTCGGCCACATTGGCTTTGTAGGAAATTCCCAACAGCCCAACCGTGGTTCCATTGAGAGGCAATTTAATCGTGTTGAGCGCATCTTGCATCAATTCAACAGTGTATTCAGGCATGGAGTTATTAATCTTGCGAGCTATCTTCAAAAATTCATGATCAAAACCGGAAGCCTTGGCACGTTCAATCAGATAATAAGGATCAACTGGGATGCAATGTCCACCGACGCCGCAGCTTGGCCAATGAGGCATAAAGGCATAGGGCTTGGTCGAGGCTCCCTTGATAACATTAGTGATGTTGATATCGAGGCGGTCGAAAGATTTTGCCAGTTCGTTGACAAAAGCGATGTTGATGTCACGAAAAGAATTCTCCACAATCTTCACGGCTTCAGCTTCACGAATAGTCTCCATGGGCATGATGGATGCGTCGATAATATCTTCATAAAATTTAACTGCCTGGGTCAAACCTTTTTCAGTGAAAGAACCAACCACACGGGGGATATTGGTCACATTCCATTTTGGATCGCCAGGATTGATGCGTTCAGGCGAGTGTGCCAATTCATAGTCTTTGCCAACCATGTAGCCCGCTTTGGCAAAAATTGGTGCAACAATTTCTTCACAAACTCCAGGATTAATGGTCGATTCAATCACCACTAATTGTCCAGGCTTTAAGTTTTTGGCAATGGTTGAAACGGCGGTCTTGACTGGCTGCAAATCTGGCAGATACATTTCATCAATCGGCGTTGGAACGCAAACAATGACAATGTCAGCTTTAGCAATAACCGTAGGATCATCAGTGGCGGTTAGAGTTATTTTTGGAAGATTTTTTTCAAGAAAG
The DNA here is from genome assembly GCA_903861715.1 of uncultured bacterium. Classification (GTDB taxonomy): domain Bacteria; phylum Patescibacteriota; class Minisyncoccia; order Moranbacterales; family GWC2-37-73; genus CAIPMZ01. The sequence continues at coordinate 10 of CAIOVI010000041.1, read as the reverse complement.
TCTTCTTTGA
>CAIOVI010000040.1 GCA_903861715.1 uncultured bacterium | reverse complement strand
TACATCAACAAAAGTAATGATTAGTAATTTTTACGGGTTGACTTAATTTTTGATTAAGATATAATTAATAGCGTTATATTCTTTTAGCATATTTTCATGGGTACATAGCTCAGTTGGTAGAGCAACGGCCTTTTAAGCCGATGGTCGGGGGTTCGAATCCCTCTGTACCCACAAATGATAAAATAAAACACCCTTTAGGGTGTTTTATTTTTTTTAATGTAAGTGTACAGAGGGATTCGAACCGTTGGCAGCGAACTAGAGAATTTTCAGTAAGGTATTTTTTCTTAACTCATGTATTTTCTGGCTTTTAAAAGGCTTTTTAACGACCAAATTTAAATTGCCAACCCCCTACATTCTAGCTTAGTTACAATCATAAAATTGCCTCTGGCAAAAAGGAGAAGAAGACAATGAAGATCGAGAAAAGCGGTTTTGTTTATAAGGTAGCTTATGGGTTAAGGGATGAAAATTCCGACATTCCAGAAAGCATAAGCCTTTGCAAACTTTTTTGGCGTTTTTTGGGGATGCTTCTGCTTGCATGGCCAATTGTGCTTACCCTTCGTCTTATTGTGACGGTTGCTGCGCATGTGTTTTTCTGTGTGATTGGTTTTATTTTTTTTGCTCATCGGCCAACCATAACAATGCTAAACTCTGACAAAGGAATCAAAACCATTACTACTGAAATTGAGCATTGGCCGGAGATCATGGGTCGCCGTATTTCTCCAATATGGGCTATACTTGTCGTTTGTGTGGTTGTTGATTTTTCGAAAATAAAAAAAGGGGCGCTTTTGTTTGTAGCTGATGCGTGGAATGAGATTTCTTCAAAAGATGCCATTGCCACATTTTCTCTTATCGGTGGAATGGTTATTGCGTATATCATTTACAAAATCGTAGCTGCTATTTGGAAAAAAATTAAACATTCAGAGGCTTTGGAGCTTTACAAAGAGTTTCTCAAGGCTAAAAAACAGCAGATATGCCCAATCGTTGAAATCGTTGACGATGAAAAAGGGTAAGAATGCATGTTTGCCAAAACTCCTCACGGAACATTGTGAGGAGTTTTTTAATTTCCTAATTATTTTTCAAATATTCACCAGGACATTGAGTAATTAACTGCTTGGTGATACTATAAAGGCATAAAACAGGCTCTAAGAATGTGAGTGGAAATTTATGAAAACGCAAAAAATAAAAATCGCGACAGAAAATGGAAAGCTGGCAGCAGTGATCAATCAGCCAGAAAAACAAAGTGATAAGCTTGCGATTCTTTGTGCTGGGTTTTTGGATTCAAAAGACTACAGGCACCTTGAAAGTTTGGCGAAGGCATTGGCGGAGCGCGGATATGTTGTTGTCAGGTTTGATTCAATAGGCGTCTGGGAAAGCGAGGGTGACATTTCGGCATATACTATGACTCAATATCTTGAGGATATCAAAAGTGTGCTTGAATATATGCTGAGCAAAAATGAATACAAAAACATTTTGCTTGGTGGGCATAGTCGTGGCGGACAAATGTCGATTCTGTATGCTGCGAACGACCCAAGAATTTCGCTTGTCTTGGGAATTATGCCATCGTCTGGAGCAATATCAGGAAAGCGTCGTGAGACTTGGGAAAAAGCTGGTTTTGGTATTGACCGAAGAGATTTGCCAAATGAAAAAGACAAGAAGATAGAATTTCATGTGCCGTTTACGCATGTTTTGGACAGGGATCGATATGATGCAGTCGGGGAAATCAAAAAAATTAAATGCCCAGTCATTTTGATTGCTGGGGAATTGGATAAATCAGTTGCTCCCGAAGATGTGAAAGAATTATTTGACAATGCCAATCAGCCCAAGAGTTTCACAATTATGCCAGGAATGGGACATGATTATAGGTTCAATGAAAAAGAAATTGAATTGGTGAATGAAAAAGTTTTGGAGCAACTAGATTCAATAAATGTGTAAAATAAATGAATATAATGTTATTTTATACAATAATTTGTAAGATATTGACTTATATTTTAATATTTGCTACTATTCATTTGTAATCAATAATTATTCACAATTATGATACGTTCATTTTCCTGCAAGAATTTTTATTCTTTTGCAGATGAAAGCAAAATTAGCTTCCTAGTTAATGAAAAAACGCCTAATAAGGAGACTTATTTCAGTGCGCCTTCTGGCGATCGTTTGTCGAAAGCTCTTGTTGTTATTGGACCTAATGCTTCCGGCAAAACTAATCTGATCAAGATTTTGCCTTTTTTGAAGTGGTTCATTTTAGAATCTTTCAATATGAAGCCCGAAGCTGAAATTCCAGTGAAACCATTTCTATTTCATGATTTTAAAGACAAGCCAATTGAATTGTCAGTTGAATTTGAAATAAAAAAGAATGTCTATATCTACTCACTGGCTTTGAATGGAAAAAGGGTTCTCACTGAAGAATTGAAAATAAAAAATAAAACCAAGCAAAAGGTTACCACGAAAATTCTTTTTTCTCGAAAATGGGACAAGGAAAAAGAAAAGTATGACTTTACTGATAAGAATTTTGAATTGCCGAATAATTTTTCAAATTTGATTCGATCCAATGCTAGTATTATTGGGACTGCAAATCAGTTTAATCATCAGGGCAGCAAACTCATCGGAGAATTTTGGCAAAAATTAGAAACTAATGTTTCTGAAATCGGACTTGTTGATGAGTTGATTTTTTTCGCAGCACCTTTTAATTTTTATCAGGCACTTGATTTTTATAGTGAAAATATTGCATTAAAAGAAAAGGCTGAAAAACTTTTATCTCGTTTCGATCTTGGGCTGGAATCCTTTAGTGTGAAAAAGGATAAAAAAGCTCAAGGTGTTTCGCTTGATGCTCAGGTGTTACATTTATTTAATGGTCAATCTCACAAACTTCCAATTCAATATGAATCTTCTGGCACGAAACAATTGTTCACGCTTTTGCGAAGCATTTTAAAAGTTTTGGATCAAGGAGGCGTGGCTGTGTTGGATGAACTTGATGCGAATTTGCATCCAGAGATGGTTTCTGCTTTGTATGAATTGTTTGTTTCGCCTGACACGAATCCAAAAAATGCGCAGATTATTTTCAGCACGCATAGCCACCAAATCTTGAATGAATTGGATAAATATCAAGTTGTGCTTGTTGAGAAAAATGAAAACGGAAGCAGTGAGGCGTGGCGCTTGGATGAGGTGTCTGGAGTTCGAGCCGATGATAACTATTATGCAAAATATGTTGCGGGAGCTTACGGAGCGTATCCTAATATTGACTAATATATTTTGTTATGGCCAGAACTAATCCATATAAAAAACCACCAAGAAAAGCGAAGAAAACAATTCTTTTTTATGGCGAAGGAAGCGCAGAAGAAGTTTTTTTGAAACATTTGAGAAAGGTCTATGCTCGAAATAGTGGGGTGGCTGTGACGATTAGAAACGGACAAGGTGGGACGGCAGATGGTATTGTTGAAAAAGCTAGTTGCTATTTCGGAGCCTTTGGTAAAAGGATCGTATTGTTGGACAATGACAAGCCGAAAGCTGAAATGGAAAGAGCAAGAAAAATTGGAAAGGACTATGGCGTTCTCCTAATTGAGAATAATCCCTGTCTTGAAAGATTGTTGCTTGAGATTCTGAGTTATGGGAAGAAACTTGGAAACAAAAAATCGCAAGATTTGAAAAAGGAATTTGAGAGAAAACATATTTGTAAAAAGAAGCGTTGTGACATTGAAGAATATGAAAAAGTGTTTCCAAAAAAAGTTCTAGATATGGAAAGGAAAAAGGTTAAAGAATTAGACATGATCATTAAATTGATGGAGGGGTAGTAATTTTAAAAAATATGAAAACACAAAATGTAAAATTAGTGGTTTTTGTTCCAGTTTCACACGCCGACATTGTGAGGCAGGTGCTTGGCGAAGTTGGGGCAGGAAAAATGGGTAATTATGATTTTTGCTCGTTTTCTTCTCGTGGAACTGGTCGTTTTCGTGGCAATGAAAATTCAAATCCAACAATTGGAAAAGCGGGCCAATTTGAAGAGGTTGAAGAGGAAAGAATTGAAGTTGTGATGCCGAGAGAAATTTTGAAAGAAGTTATTGAGAAAATGAAAGCCGTGCATCCATATGAGGAAGTGGCGTTTGATGTTTATCCATTAGAGACTTTATAGCTATGGACCAAAAGAATAAAAAAGCAATTAAAATTTATGATATTATTGCTGAGGATTACGCAAGGAGATTTGATTGTATTGAGTCAGCTGACGATTTAAAAAAGGCTATAGAAAGCCTTTTTTGTTTTAATTACAAAAATTTAAACTTGACAAAAAATCAATTTCATGTATGATTAAAAATCAGTTTTTTTCAAACAAGATTTAATTATTTTTCGATTGTGACTTAATTTTTCCAAAATCAAGTAAAATGTTTGAGTTATGGCAGAAGAAAATGGTAGCAAAGGGACGCCAAAAAGTGATCATGATGCTGAATTTGAGCCAGCATTGCAATTTCTTGGTGCTATATTCGGTGCCGGTGCCGAAATTACTGGCAAACCAGTTCGTGTGGAGATTGCTTTAATAAAAGTCGGTAGTGATGATGTTTCCCACGAACTTCCATGTGAAGTCTGTCCTGACAGGCGTAAGTGCAGTCGAAAAAAAACTATGTAGTGGCAAATTGTTGCCAAAGACTCACCAAATCGAGAAATCGAGGCGGTGAGTTTTTTTATTTCCCCGAAACCCCGACCCCCTGGATTCTTTTGCTTTCTTTTGCTATAATTGAAATATCCTATATTTTGGTTTAGAAAATAAAAAATTATCACAATAAGTTTGTTTCGCTTTAAAATAAAAAGAGAATCCAAGCTTATTTAACAGGGTAAATGCTAAAAAAAATATTTTTGACAACTGTGTTGGTTTTTGCGACATTTCTTTTCTCTGGTTGCACGCTTTCATCGCCAGTTAAAACTTCCAGTAATCCCATGGCAAATGCCACAGTTTTGAAATCTGTGGATAGTGGCGCAACTTGGCAGCCAAAAATCAAGGTGGATGCCACCAAGACAATTGCTGGAGTTGATGTGCTTTCAATGGCAATTGATCCTGTTGATCCTAATATCATTTATCTTGGCACACAGGCCAATGGGCTTTTCGTTTCCAAGGATGGCGCTGAGACTTGGACGCAGAGCGCTTTTCCTGAAAAAGTTTATGGCCTGGTTTTTGATCCGAGCAATCACGAGGTGATGTATGCCAGTGGGGTTTTCAGCGGTCGGGCCAAAATTTTCAAGCGCTTGAATGAAGGAGAACAGTGGAAAGAAATTTACACTGAACCAGCTGACGGCACCGTCATTTCTGCACTTGCCATTGACGCTGTCAATTCGCAAATTCTTTTTGCAGGCACTAGCGAGGGAGTGATTGTGAAAACGACAGATGGCGGAACAACTTGGACCAATTTGAAAAAAGCGGAAGGGCCAGTCACTGGCATTGTTTTTGACAGAGCGAGTGACAATCACATTTTTTTCTTGGTTTTTCAATTGGCTTTGCTCGAAACAAAAGATGGTGGCAAAACCCTGGAAAACATCACACCCAAAATTGATGCGACGCATCGCACAACCAGTGTGTATAGCTTGCTGGCTGATCCAAATGCTGGCGGAATTTTTTATGTCGGAACGGGCAGTGGAATTTTTCGCAAAAATGGCGCGGGGGATTTGTGGAGTCAAGTCAACACCATCGAAAGTTCCCGAGCTTTTGCCATTCGGGCGATTGCCATCAACCCTGCCAATTCCAAAGAAATCATCTATGCTTCTTCTCAAGCGATTTACAAATCCAGCGATGGTGGCAACACTTGGGCGACCTTTCAATTGGACACCGCCAAAGAAATTAGTGTTTTGAAATATGATAAAAGTGATGTTGCGAAAATTTATGCCGGGTTGAGGAAATTTTAAGTCAAAAAAGATGTAATAAATTTAGGGCTTATGCGCATGCTCTCAAATTCCTAGCGCGTATGCTCTTTACTAAGAAAGCTGCCCCTTGTCTACTTCAAGTCTTTCTCGCTAAGTAAGTCAGCTGTAAGTAATTTTCGATCAAACGCATAAGCCCTAAATTTTAATAGTTAAACTATTTATTGAAAAAATATGTACAGCGAAATTATCAAAGAAAAAACAGTGGAATTCGAAAAAGCCATTGAACATTTCAAGGGCGAAGCGAGCAAGGTCAGAACTGGCAGGGCTACCCCGGCTTTGGTGGAAGACGTGTTGGTCAACTATTATGGCGCTCAAACGCCACTCAAACAAATCGCCAGCATTTCTGCGCCAGAGCCACGCAGCTTGGTCATTCAACCCTGGGACCGAGGCGCCATTGCTGCCATTGAAGGCGCCATTCGAGATTCGCAACTCAATCTCAATCCGATGAATGATGGAATTTTGGTGCGCATCAACATTCCGATGTTGACCGAAGAGCGTCGCAAAGAAATGGTGAAAGTTTTGAATCAAAAAGCGGAAGAAGCTCGCATCTCTTTGCGCTCCGTTCGCGAAGACATTTGGAAAGAATTGCAAAAAATTGAAGCTGACGGTGGGATGAGCGAAGACGACAAATTTAAAGGCAAAGAAAAACTGCAAGAAGTGGTGGACGAATTCAATCGCAAAGTCGAAGAAATCCGCATCAACAAAGAGAAGGAAATTATGACAGTGTGATTGCAGAAAATCCAAAATCTAAATTTCTAATGACTAATATCAAAAAGATTTTTCCTCCCTTTGGAAAAGGGAGGTTAGGAGGGATTCGAAAAGTTTTCTTCGTGTAAGTTTGTCTTTCAAATCCACCTCGATCCTCCTTTACTAAAGGAGGAAGAAAATGCATTTTTTATTTTAAAAAATATTATGCTTACAGTAGTAGTCTTTATCATAATCCTAGGTGTTCTCGTTTTTGTTCATGAATTGGGGCATTTTGTGGTGGCCAGGATTAATGGAATCAAGGCTGATGAATTTGGGCTTGGTTTTCCGCCCAGAGCGCTTGGAATTGTCAAAGCTGAAGATGGCAAATGGAAATTCGTCAGAGGCAATGAGGAAATTGTTTCAAAAAACACCATCTATTCGCTCAACTGGTTTCCGATTGGAGGCTTTGTGAAAATCAAAGGCGAAGATGGTGAGGGCAAAAATGAGGCGAATAGTTTTGCTTCAAAATTTGCCTGGCAGCGCATTGCAGTTTTGGTGGCGGGCGTTTTGATGAATTTTTTCTTTGCTTGGATTTTGCTTTCAACCACTTTCATGCTCGGGACCTATCAAGACGTTACGGGTGAGCATGTGGCTGGAGCCAAAATTCTCATTCAGGGCATCGAGGACAAATCTCCAGCGCAGCAAATGGGTTTGAAAATCGGCGATGTCTTGCTTGCTGGAGCCAACGGTTCTTTTGCAACCGTGGAAGATGTTCAAAATTATGTCAAAGTCAACAAAGGCAAAGAAATTCCTCTCCAAATTCAGAGAGGAAACAGCAAACTTCAACTGCATGGAATTCCACGCGAGCAAACTGGCACCGGGCAGGGAGCGCTGGGAATTTCTGGTTTGGGCGAAGTCATCACTACCAAGTTTTCTTTTTTTGAGGCGCTTTGGAAAGGACTGACCGAAATTGGCACCATTATGTTGATGATGTTGGAAGTGCTTCGAAAACTTTTCACTGGCAACAAGTCTGGTTTGGCTGTGACTGGCATCGTTGGCATTGCCTCTTACACTGGTCAAATCATTCCGTTGGGATTTTCATTCTTGCTTCGCTTTGCAGCCATTCTGAGTGTGAATCTTGGCATTGTGAACATTTTGCCTTTCCCAGCTTTGGATGGCGGTCGCGTGCTTTTTGTGTTGATTGAAAAAATCAAAGGCAGTCCGGTCAGTCAAAAAATTGAACAAGGTTTTCACACAGTTGGTTTTTTTGCGCTCATCGCGCTGATGGTCGTGGTCACTTATTTTGATCTTGCTCGCATGGATCTGCTCAGCAAAATCAAAGGCATTTTTTAAAACAAAACTTAAAGTCTTTGCAATAATTTGACCAGTAAAAACGCCACTTTGCGAGGTTATTGACAGGGTCAAGGTTTTTGTGTATCATTGCTGGGCTGTAAAAAATAGACACAAATGTCGCCCTGGTTGCGATGTTCTATGTATAATAACTAAAAACATAACTAAAGAATTATGGTAAGACTTATTACTAAAGATGGCCTCAAGAAACTCAACGATGAGTTGGAAGATCGCAAAATCAGACTGAGGCAAGAAATTGCCCAGGCTATCAAAGAAGCCAAGGAGCAAGGGGATTTGAGCGAGAACGCTGAATATGCGGAAGCCAAATCTCAACAAAATGAAAATGAATCTCGCATTAGCGAATTGGAAATGATTGTGAAAAATTCTCAAGTGGTTGAGAAGGATGAAAAAGTGAAAGGGGCGCAAATTGGTTCAGTGGTGAAAGTCAAATCCAGCGGAGCTGAAATGTCTTTCACGATTGTTGGTTCCAATGAAGCCGATCCTGCCAATTTCAAAATTTCCAACGAATCACCCCTTGGCAAAGCTTTCATGGGACATAGTGGTGGAGACAGTGTCAGTGTGCTGACTCCGAAGGGTGACACGCTTGCCTATAAAATTATTGAAGTAAAATAGTTTTTCTTCACTTTCAAAAATCCGCCTGCTTGGCGGGTTTTTTGTTTGCAAAAAAAGCCAAAATGGGCTACGATATGACTGTGTATTGCTGGGTATTGATTCAAAATTAGTTTTAATTTCTTATTTTACTTTTTAAAAAAATTAAAAAATTACTATTATGCGAGAAGACATTTTGCAAGTTAAATTGGAGAAATTGGAAAACATCAAAAATTTTGGCATGGAAGCTTATCCCGAAAAAACCGAGCGGGATTTTTGCAATGGGCAGGTTCTGGAACAATTCGACAATCTCATTGCAAGCGACAAGCTCATTGCTAAAGAAATAACTTTGGTTGGTCGGGTGCGTTCAATGCGTCCGATGGGTGGCAGCGCTTTTGCGAACATTGAAGATGAATCAGGCAAGATGCAGCTTTTTTTGAACAAAGGCAATATGCCAGAAGAACTGTTCAAGCTTTTCACCAAGAGCGTTGATTTGGGAGATTTTGTCCAAGTCACGGGCCAACTTTTTTTGACCAAGACCGAGGAGAAATCTTTGAAAGTGACTGATTGGAAAATGCTGAGCAAAAACATTCGCCCGATTCCGACTGAGCATTTTGGTCTCAAAGATGAAGAAGAACTTTTGCGCCGGAGATATTTGGATTTGATGACCAACCCTGACACGCGAGAATTGTTTCGCAAGAAAAATGTTTTTTGGCAAACCGTGCGAAATTTTTTGGCAACTGATGGATTTTTGGAAGTGCAAAATCCGGTGCTGGAAAATATTCCTGGCGGAGCCGAGGCGGAACCTTTCATCACGCATCACAATGCACTGGATCAAGATTTTTTCATGCGCATTTCACTGGAACTTTCGCTGAAGCGTCTTTTGGTTGGCGGCTTCGAAAAAGTTTTTGAAATTGGTCGGGTTTTTCGCAATGAAGGAATTGACCGACAACATTTGCAAGAATTTGATCACATGGAATTTTATGCGGCTTATTGGGACTTGCAAAAGGGGATGGAATTTTCGGAAAAACTTTATCGCGAGGTGGTGAAAAATGTCACAGGTGGTTTGAGCACAAAATATGAAGAATTTTTGATAGATTGGGAAAAACCTTTTCCGGTTGTGGACTATTTCGAAGCTTTCAAACAAGAGACGGGCTTAGATTTAGCAGAAGATATTTCCGTGGAAGCTTTGCGCGCCAAGGCTGATGAGCTTGGCATTAAATATGAAAAATCTTATGGCAAAGGCCGCTTGATTGACACGATTTACAAGAAAACTGTGCGCCAAAAATTAATTCAGCCTTGTTTTTTGGTGGGGCACCCGCTGGAAGTTTCGCCGCTGGCCAAAAAAGATCCAAGCAATCCCAACAAAGTTTTGCGTTTTCAGGTGGTGGCTGGCACGGCCGAGCTTTGCAATGCGTTTGCTGAGCTGAATGATTCTATTGACCAAAGGAGCCGTTTCGAGGCTCAGATGGCTCTGAGAGAGGCTGGTGATGCTGAGGCGCAAATGATTGACGAAGATTTCGTCCAGGCCCTGGAATATGGCATGCCTCCAGCTTTCGGTTTTGGCCTCAGTGAACGCTTTTTTGCCTTCCTGGTCAACAAATCAGTTCGCGAATGTGTGATTTTCCCACCGATGAAAGAGAAGGAACAATAAACAGCAATTAAAAGTCAAAATATAATCTACAATATTTCTAGAAAAGTATTTTTATGAAAATTGTGATTTGTGGCAGCATGAAAGTTTCAGTGAAAATGCTGGAAGTCAGGGATGAACTTCAAAAATTTGGGCATGAGGTCGTTTTGCCACGACATACGCAGGAATATGCAGAAATGAAAACTTCTGACCACATTCACAACGAATCGGTGAAAAATAAAATCAACAATGATTTAATTCGAGATTATTACGAAAAAATTAAAGCCAGTGATGCAATCTTGGTGGTCAATTGTGATTTGAATGGAGTGACCGGCTATGTTGGTGGAAATTCTTTTTTGGAGATGGGATTTGCGCATGTCTTGAACAAAAAAATATTTTTGCTCAATCAAATTCCGCAAACTTCTTTTAAGGATGAATTGATTGCGATGCAGCCAGTGGTTTTAAAGGGTGACCTAAAGTTTATTAAATAATTTTTAAAATATATTTCGTACATTCGTACAATTTGTAATTCGTAGAGAAAACCATATGAAAATCACAGTTTGTGGGAGCATCAAGAATGCTCAAAATTTAGTGGATATTTATCGAGAATTAGAAAAGCTCGGACATCAGCCACAGATGCATCCGCTTATGTTTGATATTGCAAGTGGAAATGCTCAAGCTCTCGTTGCTGAATCCGGAAAAAATCATGCCGAAGTAAAGCGCAGGCACAATTTTATCAAATATTGGTATAATCTCATCGTTAGCGGCGATGCCATCGTGGTTGGAAATTTCGACAAAAATGGGATCAGGAATTATATCGGTGGCAACACGCTGATGGAAATTGGTTTTGCGCACGTGAATGACAAGAAAATTTTTCTTTTCAATCCAGTGCCGGAAGAACTTTCCTATGCCGATGAAATCAAGGCCATGGTGGACGTTGTTTTGGCTGGTGACCTAAATAAAGTAAAATAAAAAATATGAAAAAAATTATTCTAGCAACAACTTCGCCTTATCGACAAGAAGCATTTCAATTGGCTGGAGTTGAATTTGAAGCAGTTGGAAGTAATGTTGAAGAAAAATTTGAAGGACGACCAAATAATCCCAATGAGCTGGTTTGTGAACTTGCAAAGCAAAAAGCATTAGCGGTGGCCGAGAAATTCAAAGAAGGTGTTGTGGTTGGTTTTGATTCAGTTGGTTGGTTTAATGGTGAAATTCTGGAAAAACCTCAATCAGAAGAAGAAGCAGTATTGAGAATGCAAGCTCTCTCTGGAAATTCTTTTGAGTTTTTTACTGGAATTTATTTGATTGATGTTGTTGAGAAAAAAATAACACAAGCTAGTGTAGTTACAAAAGTTAACATGCGAAATATCACAGATGATGAAATTAAAAAATATCTTAAACAGGATGATAAATTTAAAACATACGCTGTGGGTTTTGATCCATTGGGTCATTACAGCTCTACATTTGCAATAGATATTGTTGGTAGTTATAATAACTTTCTTCGTGGTATTCCAACCGAACATATAATTGAAATGCTTAAAGAAGCAGGTGTTGAAATAAGATAATAACATTTATGCGTATTGAGAAAAAAGTTTTGCCGCAGTCTTTTCAGAAAATACTTGACGGTGATAAAAAATATGAACTTCGACTCGCAGATTGGGACTGCCAAGCGGGAGATGTCTTAGTTCTGAAGGAATGGAATCCTAAAACAGAAGACTACACTGGAAGAATTTTAGAAAAAGAAATCACATATGTCGAAAAAACAAAAGATGTGAAGTTTTGGAGTGATAAAGAAGTTGAAAAATATGGTTATCAAATAATATCTTTCAAATAGTTATGATTTCAAAAGAAACCTTTGACACTGAAATTTCAATGTGCCAAAAAATGTACAAAGAAAAAGGTGGTTGCGCTTGGGGAAGATGCCGAAGTTGCGGCGCGCCCTTGCTTTTGCAAAAGTTGCACAAAGCTGAGGTGATTGAAAGCAGGGAGGCGGTTGAAAAATTCAGAACAAAAATATTTGAGTAAGAATTTTAATACAGCGTTACCATACAACTACATATGGTAACGCTGTAAGATTGATAGTGCGATACCAGCAGTTCTTATTTTTGTGTTCATCTGTTACCATACAACTAAATATGGTAATGGATGAATGTCGTTACTTCTCTAGTGTTTATTTGTTACCATACAACTACATATGGTAATGGTGGGTGAATGTGAGAGATTCTTTAGCTAATTTTAGTTTAATTTTGGATTTTAAGATTTTAAAATTTCAGAATTTATAAAAATATGCCAAAGGTTAAATTTTATTCAGTTGAGAAAAATAAAAGATATAAAATTATAGGTGAGTTGTTTGAGATTGTTGCAAGTTTGAAAACTAAGCAAGAAGCTGTTGATTTTTTGATTGGACTTTTCACAGCAAGCGAAACCCTGATGGTTGCGCGAAGAATTCAAATTGCCAAGATGCTGGCTAGTGGAGATAGCTTTGATATTATTCGCAAAAAACTTGGAGTCAGCTATCAAACAATTAACACCATAGAGCATTGGCTTGAAAAGGAAGAGAAACGGGATTTTTTGTTGAAAAAACTAAAGCAACTTGAAAAGGCGGAGCAAATTGGAGGCAGGGAATATTCCACAAGTTTGCTGGACAAATATGCGCATCATCGTTTTATGAAAAATTTATTTAAATAACTTTTTTTAATTTAAATTTTTGTGGCATGTTTTTGCTCTGTTACTATACAACTACATATGGTAACGAATGAATATATTGAGTAGTATTGAGTTAAAATTTTGAGTTAAAATTTGTGGGTGGGAAAGTTATAAAAAAAGTTTATTATATTATAAAGGAATAATTATGAAAAAAGTTTTGGTTTTTGGGACCTTTGATATTTTTCATGAGGGTCATCGCTATTTTTTAAGGCAAGCCAAAAAGCAGGGGGATTTTTTGCGGGTGGTGGTGGCCAGAGATGAAACAGTTTTCAAAGTCAAACGCAAAAAACCTTTGCACAATGAAAAGCAGCGATTAGTGCAGGTGGAAAAAAGTGGATTGTCCGATGAAGTTATTTTGGGAAATTTGAAAGACAAATATGCCGTGGTGAAGAAAATTGCGCCTGAAATAATCTGCTTGGGCTATGACCAAGAATTTTTCATTGAAAATTTGGAGAAAAAATTGCAGGAATTTGGTTTGGAAAAAACCAAAATAATCAGATTGAAATCATACAAGCGTGACATCTTTAAATCATCACTTTTGGCAAAAGAGAAGCTGAAATAATTCTTCTCTAAACATGTATTACTAAGTAGGTCCGTAGCTTAAGGGCAAAAGCAATTCTCACGGGTGACGCTGGAAAACATTGATTTGTTATCATTGAAAGATTTTGGTCAGTCAACGTTTTCTTAGTTTGAGAATTCCGAAAGTTGGTTCGAATCCAATCGGGCCTGCAATAAAAAGACATTTCCATGCGAAATGTCTTTTTATACTTACAAGTATTTGTAAACCGAACCAATTAGATAGAGTGAGCCAGTCAGAACGACGGACTTTTTGGATTGTTTGATTATGGAGTGAATTTCCTTTTGGTTATTTTTGACGATAGAAAAATTTGCAAATTTTTCTTTTTTGAAATGTTTTGCAATTTCAGCGCTAGCAATTGAATTCCAAGGCCCATCCTGGTTGGAAGTTGAAAAGCCAGTCAAAAAGACGTGGTTGGCAATTGGCAAAATCAGTCTGGACATTTTTTGGAAATCTTTGCCTTTTTTGAAAGCGAGAATAAAATCAAACTTTTGTTGAGGAAAGATTATTTTCAAGCTAGTCACAAAAGCGGTCATTTTTTGCAAATTGTGGGCACCGTCGATGATGAGAAATTTGTTGCCAACTTTGCGAATTTCGAGGCGGCCCGGAATGGAAATTTTTTGCAAAGCGCTGCGCATTTTTGATTCGTCAATTTTGAATTTATCACGATCAGCCAAAATCGAAAGGCAGGCCAGCGCCAGGCAGCAGTTTTCAATTTGATGTGCGCCGATTAGTCCTAGCTTTATTTTTTCAAAGTGGCACCAAAAAAATGCGGTCGTCGGAAGTTGGTGCCAAGCACCTTTTTTATTTTGATTGAAATTGAATTTGAAATCAAAAACCGTTGTTGTTTTGGTGGATGAACTTAGTTTGTAATTTTTTTCAGGCTTAATAAAATATAACAAAGCATTTTTTTCTTTGCATCTTTCAATAATTATTTGATTACTGGTTACTGATTGCCCGTTGCTGATTACTGTATTCTGACTCTGAATGATCCCAACTTTTTCCTTAGTAATTTCAGGAATTGTGTTTCCCAAAATCTCCGTGTGATCAAGACCGATTTTGGTGAGCAAGCAAATTTTGTTTTTGCTGGAAACTGTGTTGGTGCCATCGAGTCTACCTCCAAGACCAGTTTCAATGACGGCGTAGTCCATTTTTTCTTGAGCGAAAATGTGATAGGCCAAGCCCACCAGAATTTCAAAATAAGTTGGTCCGCCATAGCGACAAGTTTCCATTTTTTGGATGACGGGCAAAATTTGATTGAAATATTTCAAAAGCAATTTTTCGCTGGGCAGTTGATTGTCAATTTGAATGCGCTCGCGGATGTCAAAAATGTGAGGGGAAATTGAAAGGCCAACGCGAAAACCTTGGCTTTGCAAAAGGCGACTGGTCAAATGAGCAGTCGAGCCTTTGCCGGAAGTGCCAGCCACGTGAATGACTTTGATTTGGTTTTGGGGATTTCCCAAGAGCTTCATGAAATGTTTGGCTCTCTTGAGGCCAATTTCGCCCACAAACAAAGCCTCCCGGGTCGGAATGCGGGTCTTCAAAAAGGCTTCAAATTGGGCCAAAGTTTTGATTTGCATAGTTTGATTATAGTAACGTATAACACCCAAAAAGACAACTCAAAGCCCTTTTTTTATTTAATAAAACGTGTTAAAGTTATCAATATGAAAAGATTTGATATAATTACAATTTTTCCAGAAATTTTTGACAGCTATTTTGGTGAGTCGATTGTTAAACGCGCTCAAGAAAGTGGGGCCATTGAAATTCAGGCGCACAACTTGCGAGATCACACCGAAAACAAACATCGCAACGTGGATGACACGCCTTATGGCGGAGGAGCGGGCATGGTGATGACTGTCGAGCCTATCTTTAATTGCATAAATGCAATTAAAAAGTCATCGGTAATCAGTAATCAGTCATCCATACGAACGATACTCTTTTCGGCCAAGGGCAAAAGATACACCCAAAAAGATGCGGAAAGATTGGCGCAGTATGATCGCTTGATTTTGATTTGCGGTCGCTATGAAGGGGTGGATGAAAGGGTGGCGCAGCATTTGGTGGACGAGGAAATTTCCATTGGCGACTTTGTGCTGACTGGGGGCGAAATTCCGGCGATGTTGGTGGTGGACAGTGTGACTCGCTTGCTGCCTGGCGTGTTGGGAAATGATCAAAGCGCCGTGCACGAATCGCACAGTGAAGATGGCTATCTTGAACATGCTCAATACACCAAGCCAGAAGAATTTAACGGTTGGAAAGTTCCCGAAGTTTTGCTTAGTGGTAATCACAAGAAAATCGAAAAATGGCGGGAAGAAAATGCCGGAGGCAGGAAGTAGGTTGTGGTACTCATTACGAATTACGAAAAGTACGAATGTACGAACAGAATTATTCCTCCCTTTGGAAAAGGGAGGTTAGGAGGGATTCGAAAAACTTTCTAGTTAAGTCAATTTTTCAAATTCACCTCGCGAATACTGTGCTTGCTTGCATTTGCTACTTTTCTAAAGTATGAAGATAACGCATTGGTATATTAGTAAAAGATTAGTAATTTAGTGGAGACTAAAAATTCGTACATTCGTATAAATTCGTAATTCGTAGGTCTATGCATAACGAGAAACAACCAGATAAAACTTTGCTGTTCACTGTCCTGGCGCTGTTGGCTTTTGGGTTGGTGATGATTGCCAGCGCAGGCGTGATTTATTCGCAGACGCGTTTTGGTGATGGCTATTATTTTTTCAAACATCAACTTTTCTTCGGGGTGCTGCCTGGTCTGGCAGTGCTTTATTTTTTTCAAAAGGTGGACTATCGTTTTTGGAAAAAATTTGCGGTGCCATTTTTTTTGGCAGCTATAATCCTTTTGATGTTTGTGTTTGTGCCAGGCGTGGGATCAAGAGTTTATGGTGCCAGTCGCTGGATTCAACTTGGACCCTTTTCTTTTCAACCTTCGGAAATGGCGAAACTGGCTATTATCATTTATCTTGCTGCTTGGTTTGAAGGCAAAGGCACCCAAAAAATTAAGGATTTTTTTGAAGGTTTACTGCCTTTCTTGGGCATCATGGGCTTGATTGGCTTTTTGATCATCAAGCAGCCAGACATGGGAACGCTGTTTGTGATCATTCTGACTTCTTTTGCAATTTTTTTCGTTTCTGGCGCTGAGTTGAAACATTTGGCGGTGATGGGATCACTGGGGACTTTGGCGCTTTGGATTTTGATCAAATTGGAACCTTATCGTTTTGATCGTATCTCTTCTTTTTTGGATCCTGGCGCAGATCCGAAAGGCATTGGTTATCAAATTAGTCAAGCCTTGCTAGCTGTTGGCAGCGGCGGATTTTTTGGACTTGGGCTGGGTCACAGTCGTCAGAAATTCAACTATCTGCCAGAACCAGTGGGCGATTCGATTTTTGCGGTGATTGGAGAAGAGTTGGGTTTGCTTGGGGGCGTGGCGCTGATTGTTTTGTTTGTGCTTTTTGCCATGCGCGGTTTCAGAGTGGCCAAAAATGCGCCTGATGTTTTTGGTCGCTTGGTTGCCACGGGCATCACCACTTGGATTGTTATGCAAGCATTCATCAACATTGGGGCCAACATTGCCCTGGTGCCATTCACGGGCATCCCACTGCCATTCATCAGCTATGGTGGCACCTCCATCATTTTCTTGATGGCGGCAGTCGGAATTTTGCTCAACATTTCCAAGTTTTCCGATTTAAGTGATAAATAGACCAAGGGGGTGGATTTTTGAGATGATTTCTGGTAGGATAGAGATATAAAATGTGGCCTAGGAATGAGTAAAAAGGGGAAATGTTTGCATAAAATAAAAAGATGTAAGCACTAAGATATTTTAATTAAGAGACAATAACCAAGATACAAACATCAAACAAATTTCAAATTCAAAAAAACAATAATCAAACATTTTGTAATTCGAATTTTGATTATTGAATCTTATTTGGTTATTGGTTATTGTTTCTTGTTTCTTGGTTATTAAAACAAACTCTTTGTTTTTTCAGATATTAATTGATTAAAATTTAAATTTGTTTAAGCTTATGCGTATAATCTTAACAGGCGGCGGCACTGGTGGGCATTTGTTTCCGCTGGTGGCGGTGGCCAAAAAAATCAAAGAAAAGCTTGGCCCAGAAGTTGAGTTTCTTTATGTCGGCAGTGGATTGGCAATGGAAAAAAACATCATGGCTGAATATGGCATTCTCACTCGGCACGTGCTCAGCGGCAAAATGCGACGCTATTTTTCTTTGCAAAATTTCACGGATTTTTTCAAAATTCCTTTGGGATTTTTGCAATCACTTTGGATTTTGCTGCGTTTTATGCCGGACGCTATCTTTTCCAAAGGCGGCTATGTGGCTGTGCCGGTTGTTTTGGCGGCTTGGCTTTATCGGATTCCGATTTTGATTCATGAATCCGATTCGATTCCGGGACTGGCCAATCAATTTTTGGCCAAACTTGCCAATCGAGTGGCGGTGGCTTATCCTTCAGCGGAGAAATATTTTCCAGCTGAAAAATTGGCGCTGACCGGCAATCCAGTCAGATTTGAAGTCACCGATGGTGATGCGGTTATGCTGCGAACGCAATTGGGTTTCACTGCTTCCAAAAAGACTTTGCTGGTGTTGGGTGGCAGTCAAGGTTCGCAAGTCATCAACAAAGCCATTGTGACAATTTTGCCGCAGTTGCTGCGCAGTTATCAAATTATTCATCAAACGGGCGAGCAAAATTTTCAGCAAGTGACTGCCGAGGCTGCGCAGCAAGGAGTGAAAGCCGGGCATGATGGCTATTTCGCTGTGGCTTTCCTTAATGCTAACCAGCTCAGGGATGCATTTGCCTTGAGTGAGTTGGTCATCAGTCGAGCGGGCGCCAGTTTCATTTCCGAAATAGCTGCCAATGGAAAACCAGCCATTTTGATTCCTTTGGAAAATAGCGCTAATGATCATCAACGCATGAACGCTTTCGCACTAGCGAAAATTGGAGCCGCGCTGGTGCTGGAAGAACAAAATCTCGGTCAGCATTTGTTTTTGGAAAAAATTGAAGAAATTCTTTCAAATGAAAATCTCAAACAGCAAATGTCTGCTAAAATCAAAACTTTTTATCATGCCAACGCCGCCGATGTGATTGCCAATGGCGTGATTGAGTTGGCCAGGATGTAAGGGTAGCTTAATTAGCTTCTAGCTTTAACCGATGCGAAACTACCTGCCTCGACGGCAGGCGGGCGAATTAAATACGAATCTACGAATGTATAAAAAAGAACTGTTATCCTGTCAGTCAGTAGGACACGTATCGATTTGTAGATTTGTAGCCAATTTGTAAATTTGTGGGTATAGTCGTTATAAATATCATCAATTTTAATAAGCATTATGGAGATTAAGGATTTCAAAAAAGTATATTGCATTGGAATCAAAGGCGCTGGGATAACGGCGGTGGCGGAGATTTTGAAGGCGCGCGGAATTGAAATTTCTGGCTCAGACACGAGCGAGGTTTTCTACACGGATGCTATTTTGAAAAGAGCCGGCATTGCTTTTTTTGAAACTTTTGAGGCTGAGCATGTTCCAAATGATGCGGATGTGGTGGTCTTTTCAACAGCCTACAGCGCAGAGACCAATATTGAACTCAAAACCGCTAGTGAGAAAAAAATTACACTGCTGAGTTATCCAGAAATGTTGGGACTGCTTTTTGCTGAAAAAATGGGCTTGGCTGTTTGCGGCACGCATGGCAAAACCACTACCTCGGCGATTTTGGCGCAAGCGCTTTTGGTTGCAGGTGCTGATCCATCAGCTATTGTGGGCAGTCAGGTTCTGGATTGGGGCAGCAGTGCTCTTTCGGGTCAAGGACAATATTTCGTGGCTGAATCGGATGAATATCAAAATAAATTGAAATTTTATGAACCTTGGTCGGCCATTTTGACGAGTGTGGATTGGGATCATCCGGATTTTTTTCCAGATTTTGAATCATACAAAAAAGTTTTCAAAGATTTTGTGGTCAAAATTCCCAAGGCCGGTCACTTGGTGGTTTGGGGCGATAGTGTGGACACTTTGGAAGTTGCCAAGGCTGCCAATTGCCAAGTTGCAACCTATGGTTTTGGGGAGGATAATGAATACAGAGTCATGGAGCATGGAGCTTGGGACGCAAAACGTGGAGCGCAAAACGTGGAGCCTAAAATGCAAGATGCGGAAAATAAAATGACACAAGTTTTTGAAGTTTTTTTCAGGGAAAAAAGTTTGGGAATTTTTCGCACGCCGCTGGCTGGCAAGCATAATGTGCTCAATTGCACATCTGTGATTGCACTTTGTCACAAACTTGGGATTGATTTGGAAAAAGTTGGATTGGCGCTACAAGAATTTAAGGGAACTTCCAGGAGATTTGAACAAATCGGGACTTTCAAAAACGCCATTCTGATTGATGATTATGCGCATCATCCGGATGAAATCAAGGCCACACTCAGTGGCGCTCGGCAGCGCTATGGCGATCAGAAAATTTGGACAGTTTTTCATCCGCACACTTTCACTCGCACCAAAGCCTTGCTGCAAGAATTTGCGCAAAGTTTCGACGACACGGATAGGGTTGTGGTGATTGATATTTATGGCAGCGCTCGTGAACAACAGGGCGGCGTTTCTTCAGCTCAATTGGTTGCCTTGATTAACAAGTATAATCATGATAAAGCTGAGCATATCGCAACGATTGAGCAGGCGGTTGAATATCTCAAACAGCACGCTGGAGAATTTGAGGTGCTTATTACCATGGGAGCGGGAGATGTGTGGAAAGTGGCTCAAAAATTGTTAAATTGCTAAATTGCTACATTGTTAATTTCCCCACGAAAATACTAATGTTTTTCTTCCCCTTTTAGAAAAATGGCAAATGCGAGCGAGTGCAGCATTTGCGAGGGGAATTTGAAAGATTAGCTTAGACAAAGAAAGTTTTTCAAATCCCTCCTAACCTCCCTTTTCTAAAGGGAGGAATAAATACAAAATGCAAAAACGATTAAATCCTAGTGTTATTATTTGTATATTTGTAGTAAATTTTAAGATTTGTGGGGGCATGATAATATAAAGTAAAACAATATGCTTCAAAGGTTCAAGGAAGAATTAAAAAAATTTAACATTAAATATCAGCGCCATTATATCTGGCTGATTTTGGCGTTGGCGGTGGCAAATCGCTTCACGGGTTTGGTTCGACGAGATTTTTGGTATGATGAAGCATTCACCGGCGTGGCGGTGAAGGAAGATTTTCGCAGCATGATCAGCATGATCATTAATGATGTGCATCCACCGCTTTATTATGCAGCATTGAAAGTTTTTTCATCCTTCTTTAATTACAGCGTGTTTGGCATCCGACTTTTCTCGGCAATTTTTGGGGTGCTCGCTGTTTGGGCGCTCTATTTGCTAGCCAAGGAACTATTCAGTCGCAAAGTTGGACTCTATGCAGCGCTGGTGGCCACAATTTCGCCGTTTGCGATTCAATATTCGCAAGAGGCCAGGATGTATATGATGCTTGTTTTTTTGATTTTGATCAGCGCTTATTTTTTCGTGAAAGGTCTGCAAACCAAAGAAAGAAAATATTTTGCGCTTTGGGGTTTTTGCACGGGCCTCTCAATGCTCACGCACTACATGGGAATCATCTTTTCAGCCACTTATTACGGAGTTTTTGTGGTGTGGGGAATTCTCGGTCTTGATTGGAGCGAATTTAGCTCCACTACCCAAAAAACCAAAGCAATTATTGGAAAAATTTGGCCAACCAAAGAAATTTTGTTGGGCTATGGCGTGACCTTTTTGGTTTTCTTGCCATGGCTCAAGATGTTTTTGCATCACATTTCCATCAAAGGCAACAATTTGAGCTGGGTCAAGCCGGCCAGTTTTGGTGATATCGTGGTGAACATCCAAATGTTTTTGTTCGGCACGCCCTTGGGGGAGATGTCTTCAGGCATGCCGCAACCCAATGAACTTGTTGGCATTTCGCATCTTTCAATTCGCATGACTTTGGCGATGCTCTTTGGCATTGGGATTGTTTATCTGATGCGCAAAGAAAAAAAAGAAAAAGTGGTGAGTCTGCTCATTTTTTCGACGGGTTTCATGCTCATCATCTATGGTCTTTCAGCCACTTTGCCAGATCAGCAATATTTCGTGGCCCGCTATTTGTTGCCGGCGGCTTATTTCATTTTTCTTTTTATTGGGCTTTGGTTTTCCAGACTGCGAACTTGGGTAGTGGTTTTGGTTATTGCGATTTATCTGGGCCTCATTTCACTGACAGTTCCCTTGGCCAATTCAAAAGGCTACAACGAAATGATTTTGCACATGGACAAATACAAGGATAATAATTTTTACATTTTGAATGCTTTCGATTATGTCATCACCAAATATTATCTGGGAGCCAATCGTTTGACGCTCTACAACTATGATTGGCCGCAGTACAATCCAGCTTATTGGGCCGCCGTTGGACCTGAGCTTAAACGCACGGAAGACTATGAGGATCTGCGCAATGATCCCAAGGCGCTTATCATTTCCAACAAAGCGCTCAATCGTGACAATCAATATTTCAGCACCCAAGGCCTGGTCTTGGTGGACAAATATAGCAATATCTTGATTTATAAGTTTGAGAAAAATTAAGTCACTTAATATATTTATAATAAAAATATGAGCAATCCATGGGAGGAAAAAATCACAAACAATCAAGAGGCTATTCAAAATCAAGAATGGGATTTTGAATCAATAAAACGAGCGCTTGGATATCATACCAAAAATGAACTACCTAATGACCCAGAGGAGTTGTTTAGAAATTTTGACAAATATGTTCCGCAGGACTTCAGGTTAATTGGTGGGCCAGTTCTTTTGAATAAAAAAACCATGAAAGATGCATTGGAGAGAACTTTGTATGGCGGTGCCACCATGGAAGAAGTGAATACATTTTTTGAAAATGAACATGAGAAATCAATCAAGGCTCTGGATAATGAACAAATTGCTGTAGATGCTGGATATCAGCAAGAATATGATGTAAAAAATGCGAAAAAACATGATAAAATTTCAGATTCACTCAATGGGCTGAACGGTAGTAATTTGGGAATACCTCTGGCCGATCTTGAATTAAGAATTTATCAAAATCTTGACGTTAATGATCAAGAAAGTGCACGGCTGAGGAAACTTGCGGAGAGATTGTCAGCGGAACTATACAAGGATAGGTCGAAAAATAAGATTGAGTTAGATGAAGTTAAAAAGACTTTGCAAGATTTTGAGAAACGTCATAATTCATGGGTCGAAGACAGTAAAGGTAAAGCTAGCACCAGTAAGGAATATCTTGACGAGCTTTATGGAAAAGTTTTTGCGGGTTTTGACATTGGAGATTATGGCGCTGCTTTGAGGGAGCTAGATTTTGAAATTGGCAACATCCAAGAGTTATTAGAGAATAGAAAGAATAAAGATTCCAAAAACGTTGCTGAAGAGATACTTAAGGAAAGATACGGCGAAGATTTTATGCCAGCGGTTAATGGTGACTTGATAAAATTGAGAAATTACCGAAGATTTTTAAAATCTGAAATGAGCAAAAAAGAAAAGCAGTCTTCCGAAGAAAACAAAAAAGACGCAACCCAAAATGAAACCAGCGAAAAGAAGGAAACATTGGAAGGCGAGAAATTATTTCAAGCCCAGATTGAAAATAATGCAAATCCACTAGCAAAAGATTTGCAAGAAAATTTAATCCTTTTTATTAAAAGTTTTGACAAAGGTATCACTAGTGCAGAAGATTTTGAGTCAATTAAAGATGAACTATCCCAGGTTTTGTATCGGAGTGATGTGGAATATTCAGAAAATGCAAAAATTGAAATTGCTGAGGAAAATAAGGAGATTTTGCAACCCATTTTGGATTTTCGAAGTGAACTCAATCAATGGAACACTACTTCACAAGAAAGGCAAGCTGATTTTCGAAGCAGGATTATGAGCTATTTGAAAGATGTTTTTGGGATTGAAACTTATCGTCCAGATGACGGCGAAGTTCTTGATAGTAAAAAAGCAAGAGCCGTAAAAACAGTGGAGACGCCAAACTATCTGCTTGATATGAAAATAAAAGCAGTGCTTAGTCCTGGGTATAAAGTCAATGATAAGCTTTTTGACTATTATCAGGAATGGTTTGGCAAAAAAAAGAAAGAAATAAATGACAAACTAATAGTCTTGAAAGATAAAGTTTCCAGAGAAGATTTTGACAAGCAATACGAAGAAGGGAAGATATGGATTGACAAATATCAAGTGCTTAGAAAGTCAATAAAACCAGCAGGGGTTGAGGTTTTCAAACATAAAAAATGATTTATAAGTTTGAGGGAAACTAAAAACATGGGAAATTCTTTTGAAAATAATAAAAATCAATCAAGTGATTCAGAGCTTAAAACTTTCTTTAAAAGAGATAAAGAGGAAGGTTATTTTGTGGAATCTTATAGGAAAGCCTTGTACGATAACTCTTATAGGTATTCTGCAGCTGAGGCTGGCACACCAATTAAAAAGACTGACACTTACCCAGACAAGATGGCTTTTATGAAAAGAGAAGAAACAACCTATCTTAAGGCCGTATTTAAGCAGGATTTAGAAACTGTTAAGAAAGAATCTTTGAATTATAGGGTGCCACCAATGAGTCAATTCATTAAAAAAGATTCGCAAAAAAATATACTTGTTCAAAATCTTCAAGAAGTTAGTGATTATAAAAAAATGACAATTGCGGCTCCATTGGAGCAAGGGGGTGTTCGGGATTTTAGACAGGCAGATAATTTCGCCGCTAAATGGACTCCGAATCAGCGAGTTATTTTACAAACAGAACAAGGTAGCGATTTTGAGAACCTTACCTATGATATTAGAAAGCTGGCGATTGCTCTTTTGGCTGAAAGTCAGTCAGAGAATGAAGGAACTCCTGGAAAAAATCTTTCGATATTGCCTTATCCGCACATGGATGAGGATGCACATTTGGTTTCAAAAAGTTTAATTGTTTTAAATAGTGAGCAGAGAGAGTTGTTGAGAAAATTTGTTTTTACGGATAACCTGTTACCAAAATTATGAAATGACTTAATCAAATCAAAAGTAAAGTAGCAACATGTATATTTTAATAAATTAAACAAGCTTAATTTATTCCACCAATTTAAAAGCAGCTTACCTTTTCGGATAAGCTGCTTATTTGTAAAAATAGACATACCAACCATTCCTTTGAGCGGAAAGTTTTTTGAGAACTTAATGAGTTATCAAAGCTTAGCAGTGGCGTCGAGTTATGCTATAATGGAAAAAACAATTAGTAATCAAAAAAGCATGAAAAGTGAACAATAAACTCATTTCAACCAATGCAAAAACAAACATACAATCTGACCAAAGCGGAGGTTTTGGAAAAATTCCAGACAAGCTTGACTGGCTTGACAAGCCAGCAGGCGCGGGAGAGGCTCAAACAGGCCGGATTTAACGAAGTCCAAAAAAAACAAACTTGGAGTTGGTTTTCGTTGCTCATCAATCAATTTAACGACGCTCTGGTTTGGATTTTGCTGGTGGCCGGCGGTTTGTCTTTTCTTTTTCACGAATATCGAGACACAACCATCATTTTGCTGATTGTTGGCATCAATGCCTTCATTGGCTTTTTTCAAGAATATAAAGCGGAAAAAACTTTGGAAAATATCAGGCAGCTGGCTAGCGACAAGGCGGTGGTTTTGCGCGATGGTGAGCGGAAGGAAATTGACGCCAAATTTTTGGTCCCTGGGGATATTATTTTTATTGCAGCTGGAGACACGGTTGCAGCGGACGGTTATTTGCTGGAAGGTTATGACGTTTATGCTAATGAGTTTATTTTTACGGGCGAATCAAGAGCGGGCAGAAAAATTGTGGAGCCGATTGCACAGGAGGGATTGTCTTTGGTTGATATTGATAACATGGTTTTCATGGGAACTTCATTGACACGTGGCACGGCGGTGGCCGTGGTTGTGCAAACAGGCATGGGCACGCAACTTGGAAACATTGCCAACTTGGTCGCAGAAGTCAAAGAAGAGGAAACACCTTTGCAAAAGCAAATGCGCGTGCTGGGTCGAGATGTCACCATTGCAGCGGTTTCAATCGGAACTTTGGTGATGATTGCTGGGTTTTATTCCAAAACTTCACTTTATGACAATTTTTTGTTTGCTTTGGCTTTGGCTGTTTCCGTGGTGCCAGAAGGTTTGCCGGCGGCCATTTCAGTGGCGCTTTCTTTGGGCATGAAGCGTTTGCTCAAGCGCAATGTGTTGGCCAAGAAACTCAACTCAGTGGAAACCCTGGCTTCAGTGGACATCATCTGCACCGACAAGACCGGCACCATCACTCGCAATGAACTGATGGTGACAAACATCTTATGTGGCGATGAAGAACTCACGGTGGATGGTGAAGGCTATGCCATCAAGGGCAGTTTTCTTGCTTTTGGTCGCAAAATTGAGCCAACTGCCAATTTGCAATTGCAAGAGTTGTTGCAAGTCGGAGTGCTTTGCAATGATGCTGATGTGGTGGAAAAAAATGGAATGTGCTCGATTGCCGGCGATCCAACCGAAGGCGCACTGTTGGTGGTGGCCAAAAAGTTTCAAACTGATTTGAATTTTTTTCGCAGGGGTTTGGAAAAAATTGATGAAAATCCATTTTCTTCAGAAAGAATGCGCATGAGCGTGATTTTCAAGGATCAAAAAAATTCAGCCGTAACTGCTTTTGTGAAAGGTTCGCCCGATGTGTTGATTGATTTGTGCACGCAAAAAAAAGTTGGCGGAAAAATTTTGCCCTTCACGGTTGAGGATCGGCAACGAGCTCGAAACAGTTTCAATGCCATGTCCGAGCAAGCCTTGCGCGTCTTGGCTTTTGCGGTGCGAGATTTGTCGGATGTTCCAAAAGAAAAATATGCCGGCGAAGCAGAAAAAGATTTGATTTGGCTTGGCACCATGGGCATGATTGATCCGCCGCGTTTGGATGTCCGCAAGGCTATTGCCCAATGCACTCAAAGTGGCATCAAGGTGATTATGATCACAGGGGACTATGAAATCACGGCCAGAGCAATTGCCAGAAAAGTTGGCTTGCTCAGTTCAAGTTCCAGCGAAGTGATTAACGGCAAAACGCTTGACACTTTGTCAGATGAAGAATTGATTGCCAAAATCAAAAGCAAAGAATTGGCGTTTGCCCGCATCGCACCTGAGCAAAAATTGCGCATCGCCACCGCGCTCAAAAAAAATGGCTATGTGATTGCCATGACGGGTGATGGAGTAAACGATGCGCCAGCCCTCAAAAGAGCTGACATTGGCATTGCGATGGGCAAAATTGGCACCGATGTGGCCAAAAATGCTTCGGACATGATTTTGCTTAATGATGATTTTGCTTCGATTGTCGAGGCCATCAAAGAAGGTCGCACGATTTATCAAAATTTGCGAAAATTTGTTTATTATGTTTTCACTTCCAACGTGAGCGAATTTTTCACGGTTGTCATTGGGGTGCTGCTTGGCATTCCGGCGCCGATTGCGGCGGTTCAGATTTTGGCCATTGATTTGGGCACGGACATTTTTCCATCTTTTTCGCTCAGTCTGGAGCCATCTGAGCCTGACATCATGCAGCGCAAACCTTTCAAATCCAAAGAAAAAGTCATCGACAAGGCCGGCATTTTCCGGCTCATCAGAGTGGGACTTTTGATGGCCACTGGGGCGGTGATCGCTTTCATTTTGTCCATGAAAAGGGGCGGTTGGGACTTTGGCAATAAAATTGCTTTTGATAGCGTAGTATATATGAAATCCACCACGGCGGCCTATGCGGTGCTGGCCATGACTCAGATGGCCAATTTGCTCCAAGCTCGCAGTGAAAAACTCTCGGTTTTCACCATTGGCTTTTTCAAAAATCTCTATGCCCTGGGAGCCATTGTCATCTCGGTTCTCATGCTGCTGGCTTTGATGTATGTGCCTTTATTGCAACAATATCTGCATATGGCCAAGATAGATTGGCAAGATTGGCTGGTGGTGATAATCTCAGTGCTGGCAGTCTTCATCTTCGAAGAAGCCCGCAAGTCGGAGGAGAATAAAAAAAGTAATCAGTAATGATTAAGAAGGAATCGATCAAAAAACCCCACTAAATTACCTGCCCGAAATGCAATATCTTTGCAGGCGGGCTAATCTCTTACTAATATACGAATTTAAAAACTCCATTAGTATATTCGTACAGGATTAGTATTTTAGTTGGGAGGTGAGAAATTTAATTTTATAATCGAAAATAACTATGATAGATGTTCAAGAAAAAGTTCTTCTGGCTCCTTTAACTTCTTTCCGGCTGGGTGGGGAAGCGAGATATTTTGTGGATGTCAAAACCCTGGAAGAATTGCAAGAAGCTGTGGCCTTTGCCAAGGAAAAAGCGGTGGAATTTTATGTCATGGCGGGCGGGACCAATTTGCTCATCAGCGACGCGGGTTTCGATGGTCTCATCATTCGCATGAAAATCAGCCAAGCGCAGGTCAGAGATGGTTTGGTGGAAATCAGTGCCGGCACTCCCTTGATCAAGGTGGTGAATTTTTCGGCTGAAAATGGTTTTGCCGACATTGAAGCTTTGGCTGGCGTGCCAGGCAGCTTTGGAGGCGCAATTCGAGGCAATGCCGGAGCTTTTGGGACGGAAATTGGCAATCATGTTGACGAGGTGACTGCGCTGGAT
This sequence comes from uncultured bacterium, assembly GCA_903861715.1. Classification (GTDB taxonomy): domain Bacteria; phylum Patescibacteriota; class Minisyncoccia; order Moranbacterales; family GWC2-37-73; genus CAIPMZ01. Next base: position 13,534 of record CAIOVI010000040.1, on the reverse strand, counting down.
GCCAACACGGGCGAAATTGTGAAATTCAAAAAAGACGAGTGTGATTTTTCCTATCGCTCCAGCGTTTTCAAGAAAAACCAAAATTTGATTGTGCTTTCGGCCACTTTAAAACTGACTCCGGCTGACATTGCGACTTGCAAAGCTAAGGTTATGGAAACCGTGATGGGTCGAACCAAAAAAGGCTTGCAAGGAGCCAAAAGTGCAGGTTCTTATTTCATGAATCCAAAAATCAACAGTCAGGAATTGCTGAAAGAATTTGAAACCGAAAAAGGGGTGCCGGCTCGAAATGGGGTGGTGCCAGCTGGTTGGATCATCGACAAGGCGGGACTGCGTGGCAAAAAAATTGGCGGCGCCCAAGTCAGCGAGGAACACACCAACTATATCATCAACACTGGTGACGCCACGGCAGAAAATGTTATAATGCTAGTAAGCCTCGTCAAGCAACAAGTGCGCGATCAATTCGGCATTCAATTGGTGGAGGAAGTGAACTATCTCGGGTTCTAGTCAATTTTCGAATAATTTCCATTTAAAAAATTTCCAGTGAGTAACTCAGAAAATGAAAATTAAGGCATTGAAAATTAAATGAAAATTGTGAAATGTAAATTGTAAATTGATTTAGTATCACATTTTTTTATTTATTAGCAATTATTGGATTGGCATCTATTCGCATAATTAGCATAACATTTTAATAAAAAATCTATGAGCACCACAGACAATCTGAAGTTTTTGTTCAAGGGCATTGAAATTGATGGGCGCACCCAAGCCTACATTGAAAAACGTTTGAGCAGTTTGGACAAAAAATTCATGGAGACAGTCACTCACACTGAAGTTGAAGTTGATTTGGACAAAAAAGGAAAGTTTCGCGTGGAAGTGATGATCGCAACCCCTCGCAATCTTTTTCGCAGCGAAAACACCACTGAAAGTGTGGAAGCCTCAATTGATTTGACGGTGGACGAATTGGAAGAGCAAATTGTGCATCAGAAAGACAAATTTCGAACGATCAAAAAGCGTGGCGCTGTTTCGCTCAAGAAAAAACTGGTGGTCGACAAGGACGCCCGTTTCTAGTTTTTCAAAAATCAAAAAAACTCAAAGCCCCAGCCCCGCGCCGGGGCTTTTACTTTTGCTTGCTTTTTTCTTTTTTTGCGCTATGATAAAGGCAAATAAGTAGCATTCTTAAAAACCTAGCTTCTTTGAAATGGAGGTGTCTATGAATATGGGTAAAAAATGTTTGAATGGAATTCTCATTGTGGTAGCGTCCTTATCAGCAGGTGCACTCGTCATGATTATCTTTGGAGGTCTGATAAAAATGACAAATTCTACTCTTGGGATTGGGCCATTCAGCGAAACAGTTATTGGCATTATTTTTTTTATTAGCCTTGCTGCTTTTATTGTCTCAGTAGTTGCTCTTTCCAGGATAAATAATCCAAGGAAAATCTTGGACTATTTTGAAAACTTCACCTCACCGTTCAGATAAATTTCAGCATTAATTTGCTAACCAACCCTAGCCCCGTCTTCCAAAACGGGGCTTCAACTTTATTACTTTCCACTTTACAAATTTTATAACTTTATCAACTCCGCTATTTCCAAAAAATAAAAACAAGCATAAAATAAAAACATACAAACAAACTTCCATGCCAAAATTAAAAGACATTTCAAAAGTGGACAGGCCCAGAGAAAAATTGGAAAAATACGGACCCGAAAAATTGACCAGCCCGGAACTGCTGGCAATTTTGTTGCGCACTGGCACCAAGGATTGCAACGTGCTCGAACTTTCCAAAAAAATTCTCCAAAAATTTCCAACTGAAAAACTGCTCAATGCAAGCATCAAAGAGTTGAGCGAAATCCACGGGCTGGGCAAAGTCAAAGCTTGCGAAATCATCGCTTGTTTGGAACTTGGCAAACGGATTCTGAAAGGCAAAAAATCAACTTTAATTTTATCGCCCAAAGATGTTTGGGAAAATTGCCAAGACATTCGTGATCACAAAAAAGAACATTTTGTGGTTTTCTTTTTGGACACGCGCAATCAACAAATCCAGCGGGAAATCATTTCCATTGGCACGCTCAATGCCAATCTGGTTCACCCGCGCGAAGTTTTTGAGCCGGCAATTTTGCACAATGCCGCTCAAATTATCGTCTGCCACAATCATCCTTCCGGCAATCCCGAGCCCTCCGATGAGGACCTGGCCATCACCCGGCGTCTCCAGGAGGCCGGCAAAATCCTCGGCATTGAAGTCCTCGACCACGTCGTTGTCACAAAAACAACTTTTTTAAGCATAAAATAAGAACTTTCCTCAGAAACAACGTTTCAAGCAAAAAATTAGTGAATATGGATGATTTTTTGTCAATATTCACTAAATATTGACAAAAAAGCGTGAATAGAGAGAAGAAATCAGAATAGTGTCATCCCGGACTTGATCCGGGATCCAGACCCGTATTTTGCATACCCATATTTTGCATCCCGCATTCTGCATTTCTCTTGCACCATTGCGCAGTGCGTAGGTAAAAGACGATTGATGAGCGTTAAGAAGTTTTCAGTGAGCTTCTTCAGCAGAAGAAGCGCAACGGGAACTTTAATTGGCTTTCAAAATCTTTGATTTTGTCCAGACAATATATACCCGGAGGGTGAAGTGAAGAATGAAGTCTTTGCCCCAGCAACACGCGTCCGCCTTGGGAGGAAGCTCGGTGCGAGTTTTTCTTTCCTCCAGGTTTCTTTTGCGCCTGTCCGCCTTTGGAGGAGAAAAAGAAATGTGGAAACAAAAGCTTTTGTAACTTCTTCTTTGCACCTGTCCGCCTTTGGAGGAAAAAAGAAAAGTTAATCCCGAGTTTGCACCTGTCCACCTTGGGTGAAGAAAAGAAAAGTTAATTCGGTATCTATGTCTTGAATTATAGCAAAAATGGGAGTAAAATTGGGATGTGGGTTAATAATCTTTGCTGCGTAACATGCTACGTAACAGCTTTTGAATAATCTTATGGCAAAAAGCAAGTTCAGAAATAAATTTATATGAAAATTTTGTTTTTAGATGAATCAGGTGATCATAATATGGAAAAAATAGATTCTAAATATCCAGTTTTCGTTTTGGCCGGAGTAATTTTTGAAAGTGAATATTATACTAAAAATGCAAAACAACGAATTGGGAAATCTAAGAAAAAGCTTTTTGAAAATGAAAAAATAATTTTACATACAGCTGATATTTATCGTAACAGAAATGGATTTGAAGAGTTGAAAAATCCTAAATTTAGAGAAAAATTTTATTTTGAATTGAACAAGTTAATTGATGATTTGAATTTTAATATCATCGCCTCTGGAATTCACAAAAACAAGCATTTTGCCAGATATGGAATTTCTGCAGTTGACCCCTACTTACTTTCGCTTGAATTTATTGTGGAGAGATTTATTTTTTCATTGGATGAATGCGGTGAAAAGGGCATAATCGTGGCAGAAAGTCGAGGGAATCAGTTGGACAATCAATTAGAAATAGCTTGGCTCAACTTGAAAGTGAGGGGAACGAGGTTTATTGAGCCCGTTAGAATTTCAGAGAAAATAACTGATTTTAAGATTGTTGCAAAAAGCAAGGGGGTGGAGGGTTTGGAAGTTGCTGACCTAGTGGCTTCTCCAATTGGAAGAAGTGTTATGAAAAAGAAATCAAAAGAAGATTTTCGAACAATCAAAAAGAAATTTAGAAAGAATAACTCCGGTCATATTATTGGACACGGGATGATTATTTTTCCCAAGTAAAAACAGGGCCCGCTACGCAGTCCCTGTTTCTATATTTAAATACTACCACAGCTTGCCAATTCTTTCAACCCCCCCCCTTGCAAAAGGCTGAAAAGCACTCAAAAATGCCTTGCTTTGGGGCAAAAATGGGAGTATGCTGGGGATGTGGGTTAAACATCTTTGCTGCGTAACAGGTTACGTAACAAGCTTTTGAGAAATTGTTGCTTGTCATGGAAATAGAAATATGAAACATACATGTGAGGAACTTGATAAAAAAAGAAAAAACAATGTTAAAAAGGTTGTTTTTATTGGCCATGCCATCAGTGGAGACGTAAAGGGGAACGTTGAAAAAATCTTTAAAATTTGCAAGAAAATTCACAATAAGCAAGTCATTCCTTGCGTGCCATATCTTGCTTCCCTGCGATATCTGGAAGATGAGGTCAAACAGGATCGAGAAATGGGCATCCAATCAAATCTGGAATGTTTTCGTCGCAGATTCGTGGATGAACTTTGGCTGTTTGGGGATCGTATTTCTAACGGAATGAAACAGGAAATTGCATTGGCCCTCAAAATGAAAATCCCTGTCGTTCCAAAGACAAGAGGTGCCAGAGAAGATTTTAGAAGACTTAAGATAAATAAAGGAGAATAAATATTTTTTTGAAAGTAACTTATCCACAGTTGCGAGAAAATAGTATAAATGATATTATATCACTATAACAAAGAAAAATAAAAAAAATGATAGCAAACAAAGAAACATTAAAAGATATTGCGCTTCGGTTAAATGTTCATCAAATTCATTTGAAAGTTTTTTTGGCGAGTTCGAAAAATGTTTCAATTGATAATGTGGAATCAGAATATAGAAAACAAGCGGAAAAGAATCCAAGGCCATTTGTAAAATGGGTTGGAGGAAAAAGACAACTCATTCGACAATTCAGAGAGGACGACTTGTATCCGCCAGAAGGTTTTGATTTAAAAACTGCAACCTATTTTGAGCCTTTTGTTGGCGGTGGGGCAATGTTTTTTGATTTACTTCCCAAAAAAGCTTATTTGTCTGACATGAATAAGGAATTGGTGACAACCTATAATGTCATTAAGAACGATGTTGATGGATTGATTAGGAAATTAAAGCTTCACAAAAAAAATGATAGCAAAGAATATTTTCTGAAAGTTCGCGCGCTTGATGTTGAAAAACTTTCAGAGGTGAATATTGCTGCTCGCTTTATTTATCTTAACCGAACTGGTTTTAATGGTTTGTATCGAGTTAATGGAAGTGGAAAATTTAATGTGCCATATGCTGCCAACAAAAATCCGCTTATTTGCGACGAAGAAAATCTGCAAAAAGCTCACGTGGCAATGAAAAACACTAAGATTTTTCATCAAGATTACTCAAAAGTTTTGGAAAAAGCCAAGAAAGGAGATTTTATTTATTTTGATCCGCCATATTATCCAGTTAGCAAGACTGCAAGTTTCACGAGTTACACTAAAGATGGATTTTTGAAAAAAGAACAGGAAAAACTGCGAGATGTTTTTGTGGGGCTTAGTAAAAAAGGATGCTTTGTGATGCTTTCAAATTCTGACACACCTTTTATTAATAAATTATATTCAAATTTGGGTGGGAAAATAAGGATTGAAAAAGTTTATGCAGGAAGATCGATTAATTCGAAAGGTTCAGGGCGGGGGAAAGTTAAGGAGGTTGTTGTGATAAATTATTAATAACGTTAATATGGCAAATAATAATTCTTGGGAAAAAATATTTAAAGATTATAATATATTGGAGCACGATTTTTCCAAAGAACCCTTTTATTTATCTGCGGAAATGATAAAGAAGTCTGTCCAGAAATTTGCCAAAACAAGTGAAAAGGAGGTTCGTTGTTTGTGCAAAATGGACAGCAGGAAAAATCTCCCAAATATAATGAGAGAACATGGCTTGTTTTTATTGCCAGTAAAAAATAAATACTACGTGCTTGTTAAAAATGATGGGTATGTTGATATTCCTGAGATAGAAGGGGTAGCGGAAGTTTATAATACCAAATTAGATTTTGATTTAGATACTTCAAAAATTGGAAATTCTGAAATGCAACATCTTGATTTTGCTTATGCTTCAAGTCTTATTAGGACATTCATGGAAGATCCTTCCCTTGTCCTTACAATTAGAGGAAGAAAATATACGCCTAAATTTAGTTATAAAATTGGTAAAAATATAATTGAAACAGAGGGAGTGCAAACAGAAGTCGATGCTGGTTATGAGGGTAAGGATAAGGTGGTTCTTATAGAAGCAAAGAATTCTCAAACGAGAAATACCATCATAAGACAATTATATTATCCTTTTAGACAATGGTCGGAGCACACAAAAAAGGATGTGTTCTTATTATTTTTTGAAAAAAGAAAAAATGAATATTTAATTTGGCAATATACATTCACGGATAATAATGATTATAATTCCATACTATTAGTTAAGTCAAAAAAATATAAAATAGTTTAAGTTTTAAAGATGTCAAACAAAAAAGAAATAAAACTTCATCCTGATGAATTTGAACTGGAATGCACGACGGTGTGGTCTTTTCCGAGGCGGGGAAATTGGGCGACACATAAATCTGATTGGCGAGGAAACTGGGCGCCAGAAGTGGTGAGAAATTTAATCTTGCGATATTCAAAAGAAAATGATCACATTCTTGATTGCATGATTGGTGGTGGCACAACCGCTATTGAGGCAAAAATCTTGAATCGTCACATAACCTGCGTGGATGTGAATGAAGAGGCCTTGGAACGAACAAAAAAATCTTTAGAATTTGAAGTTGAAAACAAATCAAAACAAAGAATTATCAAATGTGATGCCCGAAACATGACTTTTATTAAAAATGAAGAAATTGATTTTGTGCTGACACATCCACCCTATGCTGACATCGTGAAATATAGCGAAGGGAAAATTGATGAGGATTTGTCCGGCATTCATGACCTTGATAAATTTTGCGATGAAATTGAAAAAGTCGCCAGCGAACTTTATCGCGTCCTGAAAAAAGGAAAATTTTGCGCAATCCTGATGGGTGATACCAGAAGAAACAAAATGTATCAACCACTGGCTTTCAAAGTGATGGAAAGATTTTTAAAACAAGGCTTTGTGCTCAAGGAAGATATTATTAAAAGACAACACAACTGCAAAGCCACTGGTTTCTGGGTTGAACGTTCTCAAAAAAGTAACTTCCTCCTAATTATGCACGAGCATATCTTCATCTTTCAGAAATAATCATCGAAATTTACTAGCAAAAAACAAAGTCACTGTTGCTAAACCTTGGAAGGAATAATGGAAGCTTCCCAGATGACTGTCTTCCGGAGAAAAATAATTGCACCAAATCCAAAAAAATTATGAGAAAAGTAGATGAGCAAATAAATATTTTAGATGAAGCAATATGTAAGTTGATCGATCAATTCGAAACAAAAGAAAGAGGACTTTTGTCGCAAATTATTCTTGATAAACTCAGAACTTTTGTTGAAGCTATTTCTGTTAAAGCAATTGGTGAAACTGAATATAGTTATGAGATTTTTAAGAATAAAGCAAAAAACTATGTTGCATCAAGGGCTGAGTTAAGATTTCTAAGTAAATTTCATAAACATCTTCAACACTCGAAGTCGCACTACGCAACTGATGAAGAAGCCTCAGAAAGATTAATGTTGAAATACTATGAATATCTTCTTAAAATAAAATTATTCTTAAAGACAGCATATAATCTTGATGTCTTAAAAAATATCGACAAGTTTCCATTAGACACGGACCAAACCCTTAATGAATATTATGAAAAAATAGCCAAAAAGATAAAAGAGCCCGAGTCAACAAGGAAAAAGAGTGAGCACGCCGTCGGATTTTATGTGCAGAAAGTAAAGCCATTTTTTGTTAAGCAGGAAGTTTTCTATGAAGTAACCTTTAGAATTGCCGATGATAAAATCCGGAAATTTGATCGACTTATTGCTTTTACGAAATTAGAAATAACTGAAAACTACGCAGTGAGTTTTTTAATGAGTGAAGATTATATAGAAGTGTCAAATAAAAAGATGCCGATTAAAATTATTGATGGTTGGAAAGTTTCAATTCGCCCTTGTGAATTTAAAAACTTTGAAAAAATTTTTAATCTTGATGCTAAAACATATAATAGAAATAAGGAATACGACGAAATAATGTCTTTTTTGACAGAGACTGGTTTGAATTTGGTTGAAATAATGGACTTTCCAGATAATTATTACAATAAGTTTAAACTTAGAATCACTCAGCGGGCTACAATAGTTAGAATACTTAGTTTATTGGATCAAAGTCGTGAATTTTTGCGAAGAAATTCTCCTGGAGGAAATATGCTTAGATATTTACTTTACAATCTCAACAATAGGATTATAAAAGAGCAATATAATAGAGGAAATAATTTTAAATTATCAAATTTAAATCTTTTGTATGAGTGTATTCCATTTGATGAAATGCCATTTGCTAGTTTTCCTGTAAGGCACACCCCTGTTATTTCTGATTTACTAGATTGCATAGATGCTACTGGCAGAGAACATGAATTGTTTGCTAGGCATATAACAAGCAACGCGGAAACCAAGGGATGGCTTTATACGCCGCTGGAAGATCTTAATAAATTCGAAGACGTTGATGGTCTCATGTCCAAATTTAACGGTTTACTTTATCAGGGCACTGGAACACAGAGAGATCGCAAGCTAGAAATGTACAATAACCACATTTATATTACTGGATATGAAAATGCTGTCTTTGAAATTGTTGAGAAGCTAAGGAATTTATCAACAGCAGGTATAAAAAATTATTCAAATTCAATTAAGGCATGGTTATCTTCACCAGACTCAAATGTTGATTGCGAACAGAAAAAAAATGCACTTAAAGAGATGTTTATATCATCAAAAGTGTCGTTAATCTATGGGGCTGCCGGAACTGGCAAAACAAGGTTAATAGAGCATATCTCAAAATATCACAACCAAGGATCCAAACTCTATTTAGCAAATACGCACTCAGCAGTCAGTAATCTAAGAGGCAGAATGAAAGCTCAAAATACTGAATTTAGAACAATAAAAAGTTTTTTGTATGGGAACAGTCAAAATACAGCATTTGATATCCTAATTATTGATGAATGCAGTGTTGTGAGTAATACGGATATGCGCGATATACTCAGGAAGGCATCTTTTGGAGTGCTAATTCTAGTTGGGGATGTATATCAAATAGAATCAATTCGATTTGGAAATTGGTTTTACATTGCAAAAAGCTTTGTATCTAAATCATCTGTCATAGAATTAACTACTCCGTGGCGCGCAAAAGACAATAATGATTTACTGGTGTTATGGAATAAAGTTCGAAATCTTGAAGAGAATATTGTTGAGCATCTTATACAAAATAAGTATTCTACTAGATTGGATGACTCGATTTTTGAACATTCTGAAAATGATGAAATAATTTTATGTCTAAATTATGATGGTTTTTATGGAATTAACAACATCAATAGATTCCTACAAGAGGGCAATAAAAATATATCAGTAATATGGGGAGTTCATACGTATAAAGTTGAGGATCCTATTTTATTCAATGAATCCAATAGATTTGGCTCAGCAATTCATAACAACCTCAAAGGAAAGATAGTAGGCATTCAAACTCATGAAAAAAGTATTCAATTTGATATTCAAATTGATAAACCGATTTCTGGGCTAGATATCTTGGGTTGTAATGGCATAGAGTTATTAGATAGTCCGGAAGAGACTAAATCCGTTATTCGGTTCAGTGTCAATGAGCTTAGGAGTAAAGATGAAGATGATGATGATTCTGCGTCGGATATTGTGCCATTTCAGGTTGCTTATGCCGTTTCCATACATAAGGCGCAAGGCTTGGAGTATGATTCTGTTAAGATCGTTATCACAAATGAAGCTGAGGAAAGAATTTCGCATAATATCTTTTATACTGCTATTACAAGGGCAAAGAAAAAATTAAAAATTTACTGGACACCAGAAACGGAGAAAAAGATATTAGGAAATCTGGAAGAGAAGTTTAATAAAAGAGATGTATACCTATTAAGGGATAAGTTTAATTTATAACTAAAAAATAAGTAAAACTTTTCAGAGGACGGTTTTCTGGAGAAAATTATTAAGTGACTTTGCTACGTAACATGCTACGTAACAAAATAAAAATAAAACTAAAATAAATAATATGAAAAAAACAGAAGAATTGGTTAGAAAAGTTACAAGGGTGGGGAAGAGAAGTTTAGCTGTTGTTATACCATCCGAAATCGTCACCGAGTTGGGAATCAAAGAAAGACAAAAAATGGTTTTCAAGGTTGAAAGAAAAAAAATCATAATTTCTGATTGGAAATAGACTTATCTTATAGCTACTCAATAGTTACCCAATAATAACTCCATAACCAAACAACATTCTCACATTCTTGAGAATATGAGAATGTTCTAAAAATTTCAAATTGAAATTAATAATTTTGAATTAAATTATGGCAAAAAAAGAATCTCCTTTCGAATCGGCTCTTGGTGTGTTGTTTTTCATCGTATTTTTTGTGATGCTTAGAAAAACTATGGACATATATGTAGCAGTGATTGGGACTTTTGCAATAGTTCTTCCTTTGGTTGCTACCTTCATTCTTTTTTTGAAGTATCGAAAGGGAAAATTTTTCAATAGTAAAAATACGTTGGAAAAAATAAAGAGTTTGAGCCCAAATGAATTTGAGGATTTTATTGCTCATCTGTTTGAAAAATTGGGTTATAGCACTGAGAGAGTTGGGGGACCTAATGACGGCGGGATTGATGTGATTGCGGAGAAGGATGCAATCAAGCACTATATCCAATGCAAAAAATTCATCACTCAGCAGGTTTCGGTTGGTGCAATGCGGGATTTTTATGGAGCTGTTACTGATAAACTTTCAGATGCCAAGGCTTTCTTCATCACTACTAATGTTTTCACGTTGGAAGCTGAAAAATTTGCCGAAGGAAAACCAATTGAATTAATTGACGGAAAAAAGTTGATGGAGCTTGTGAAATTGTCTGGAATTAAAGTTGCTGATTCAAGCCGTCCGGTTTTTGGATCGGCTATTTCAGAAAAATGTCCTTGGTGTGGCGCTCAGTTGGTTTTGAGAACTGCAAAGAAGGGATCTAATACTGGTCACAATTTTTATGGTTGCTCGAACTATCCAAAATGCAAATATATCAAAAATATTACACAAAAAGATAATCATTAGCGATTGGAAATAGTCTGGCACAATTAACCCCCCCCAAAAAAAAGAATTGAAAATTTTAGCTATCGCAAAAACTTTCAACTCCCTCAAGAAAGAAACACAAACCCAAAGAATTGAAAATTCTAGCTATCGCAAAAACTTTCAACTCTTGTGAAATAAGAAATTATAAAATCCAAGAGTTGAAAATTCTAGCTATCGCAATTATTTTCAATTGTGATAGAATTGAGGCATAAAAAAGAAAACAAAATTGTGAGTGTTGATACAAAAAATATTTCCAAAAAGATTTTGAAAGGCATTTTGATTGGCGGTGCTTTTGCTGTGGCTTCAACGTCTCCTATTTTTGCCAGAAAGTTGATTCCAGCTTTGATCAAGGATTTTGAATTTGAACAAAAAAGAAAAAGAAGGCAAGAGGAACTGGATAAATTTTATAATTCTTTTTATTATCTTCGCAGAAAAGGCTTATTAAGAATGGAATACCGTGGCAAGCAGCTCCATGTTTCTTTGAGCGCTGAAGGAAAAGTTCTGGCGAAAAGATATTCAATTGATGATCTTAAAATAAAAAAGCCGAAACATTGGGACAAGAAATGGCGGATCTTGATTTTTGATATTGAAGAAAGATATCGTTCGAAACGGGAAATGCTCCGAGGGAAGTTGAAAGATCTCGGGCTGTATCAATTGCAAAAAAGTGTTTGGGTTTGTCCTTATCATTTCCAGGAGGAAGTTGAAATTTTGAAAAATTTCTTTGGTTTCAGCAAAGAAGAAATGACAGTTATAATTGCGAGTGAAATTGAAAAGGAAAAAGAACTGATCACATTTTTCAACCTGAAAAGCAAGAATTGAAAATTTTAGCTATCGCAAAAACTTTCAACTCTTCTGAAATAAGAAATTATAAAATCCAAGAGTTGAAAATTCTAGCTATCGCAATTATTTTCAATTCTCTCAAAAAAGAAGCACGAACCCAAAGAGTTGAAAATTCTAGCTATCGCAATTATTTTCAATTCTCTCAAAAAAGAAGCACGAACCCAAAGAGTTGAAAATTCTAGCTATCGCAATAAATTTCAATTAGCCTTTCTAATTGTGTAGTAAAAATGCAATATTGATAAAGTTGCAAATAAATGAAGCTCTAAGGATTATATTTTTTACTATAAACTAGCAAAGTCAATATGGGCAAGAAAATTGTGGTCAATGACAAAATGCAGAAAGGATACTGCTATGAGCTGACTGAGCCGATGGGGAAGAATTTTGATTCTGAGTTCAAGCCTGAGCTCACGCCCAAACAAATGCTGGTGCTGGGAGTTTTTGGTGGCAGATATTTGCGTGATTGCCGGCGAGAGTTTCCGGCTGATTGGTTTGCAAAAGCCAAACTGTTTCCGCAAGGCCCAAAAGGGCATGACAAGAATTTGAATTTTTTCGGAGTCCAGGCCTCGCAGCCTTTGGCGGAGTGGCAAAGGAAAGGTTGGATCCACCCTGATGATCCAAGGGGTTGGTTCCAGTGGTATTGTCGCTATTATCTCGGCAGAAGACATGCGGATGACGGACGGCAAATCAAAAGATGGAAAGCTTTCAAGCGTCACTTGATGTCAGTGAAAAACAATTGCTGGCCACGTGATTTGTCTTGTCGCAGTCGCCAACGCCAAGCCCTGCTGCATTGGGCCTATGATAGTCGGAAAATATAACGCAATATTTTAGTTATAAATAATTCATAAAAAATAAACTATGCGCGCTTACAATTTCACAACTCAAAGAAAGAAAATTTATCGACTTCATATTGAAGGTATGGATCCGAGGGATATTGCCAAGCAGGTCAAAATTTCTGCCACTCGAGTTGAGCAAATCATCAAACGAATTAAAGAGAATGTGCCCAAAGAAGAATTGGCAAAAATCAAAGCTTAGGTTTTTCGGGGTGCAATTTTTTTCAATGGCAATTGTAGCACCATAGCAGTCGAGTTAATAATTTTTGAAAAACATTATGTTGATTATTTATGCGCATTTTAGTCGCAGCGGACACAATGGACAGGTCTTGAGTGAAGTTGAAAAGTTTCTCAAGGAGAAAGTGCATCCTTATGAAATCTTGGATCTTTATCAAATTGATTTTGATCCAATTCTCACCAATCAGGATATGTTGAGTCGAGAAAAATTTTCCAGTGATGAAAAAATCCGCAGCCTTCAGGAGAAAATCCTGCAGGAGCAGGAATTCATTTTCATTTATCCAACTTGGTGGAACAATGTGCCAGCAATGCTGAAAGGTTTTTATGACCGCGTGCTTGCGGCGGGGTTTGCTTTTCGATATCAGAAAAATGGCTTGCCAGAAGGTCTGCTGAAAGGAAAAAGGGCTTTGGTTTTCACCACAACTGGCGGTCCCGCTTTTTATCAAAAGCTTGTGAGAGGCACTCGATCAATCAAAGTTACAACCAGTGACACACTTGAATTTTGCGGCCTCAAGACGCAGAGCGTGTTGATTGGGGGTTGCCGCTCTTTGGATGAAAAGAAAAAGCTTGAAATTCAAAAAAAAGTCGCCAAGGCGATGGAAAAATTCACAGCGTAATCACACACTACGCAGCAGAGGCTGAGAGTAAAAACTGGGCTGGACGAGGCCCTT
>CAIOVI010000039.1 GCA_903861715.1 uncultured bacterium | reverse complement strand
CCACTGAAAGTCAACAAATTTATTGAAACTACACCTTAACAAAAAACAAGACAAACAAAAAACAGGGGAATATTTTTCCCTTGTTTTTTTGTTTAAAAAGTTTCTCACCGAATGTAATTGCTAGGTGCTGGTTGCTAGTTACTAATTATTTAAATCAGCATATTTCAGTAGCCAAATCTCAGTTAAGCAATAGTTGTTTTTTTGCTTACATGTTTAACTGATTGTGTGCTTAAATGCTTGGATGATTTCATGGCCCTGCCCCCTGTGGATAACTCAAAAAAATGGCTCAACAAAGCACCCTTGGCAAATAGTTGACTTGTGTTATAATGGACTAACGATACACAATATGTAGTGTAAAAACTGAAAAAACAGCTAAAGTTGAAAAATAGAAAGAGCGGAAAAAATAAGTTGTCAAGTTTATATATATTGCTAAAATCAGGTAATTGTAATAATTGATTTAACAATATAATAATATAACAATATAACAATTTGAATTTTATGATTTGTCCATATTGCACGGGCACTGAAACAAAGGTTGTCGATTCGCGCGACACCAATGATGGCAAGGCCATTCGTCGGCGTCGGGAATGTGAAAAATGCCAAGCCCGTTTCAGCACCTATGAAGAAATTGAAATCATGCGCCTGACGGTAATCAAGCGGGACGGAAGTCGGCAAGAATATGATCGCAAGAAAATTGAAATTGGGCTCCGCAAAGCTTTGGAAAAACGTCCAGTCAGTCAGGAAAAAATCAACAAAGCCATCGGTGACATTGAATATGAAATCCAAGCCAAGGAGGGCAGTGAAATTTCCAGCAAAGAAATCGGCAAAATGATTCTGGAAAAACTGAAAGAAATCGATGATGTGGCCTATCTGAGATTTGCTAGTGTTTACAAGTCATTCAAGTCAGCGGAAAGTTTTCGCAAGGAAATGGAGAAAATGGAAACAAGTTAGCGGCAATACAAATATGCGAATTTTATGCAAATATTGCAAATATGCAAATAATGCAAATGAATCCTATTCGCATATTCGTGGATTCGCATAGATTTGCATAATTTGTATTATATATAAAAATGTAATTTAATTCTCGGGGGAGAAAATCAATATGAAAAAACAAAAGAAGCAAGTGGTGAAAAAGGAAAAAGTGGTGGTGGCAAAAAAAGCCAATGGGGTGAACAAGTTGATCAAGCGAAGTGGCCGAGTGGTGTCGTTTGACCCGAGAAAGATTACGCTGGCTGTGACCAAAGCTTTTGCAGCCACGGGTGAGGGCAGCCCCAAGGAAGCGCAAAAGGTCAGTGACAAAGTTGTGCAACTGCTCAACAAAAATTTCAAAAAAGGTTTCGTGCCAACCATTGAAGAATTGCAGGATTTGATTGAAAGAGTGCTGATGGTCTTGGACTTCGAAGAAACGGCCAAGGCCTATATTCTTTATCGCGAGCAACATCGCAAAATTCGCGCCGTGAAAGAAGTGATCAGCGAAGCAGTTGATTTGGTGGACAGCTACATCAGTCGAGCTGACTGGCGAGTGAAAGAAAATTCAAACATGGAGTTTTCTTTGCAAGGTCTCAATAATCATATTTTTTCAGTCGTTTCTGGAAAATATTGGATGGAGAAAGTTTATCCGAAAGAAATCAGGGAGGCGCATGAGGGCGGCGACATTCACATTCATGATTTGCAACTCATTGCAGCTTATTGTTGCGGTTGGGATTTGCATGATTTGTTGGTCAAAGGTTTTGGAGGCGTGCCAGGCAAAATTTCCAGTGCTCCGCCAAAACATTTTCGAGCAGCTTTGGGACAAGTGGTCAACTTCATTTACACGTTGCAAGGTGAAGCCAATGGCGCTCAAGCTTTCGCAAATTTTGACACGCTCCTGGCTCCTTTCATCAGCTATGACAAATTGAGTTACAAAGAAGTTAAACAAGCCTTGCAAGAATTTGTTTTCAATATGAATGTGCCGACTCGCGTTGGTTTTCAAACTCCATTTTCGAACATCACCTTGGACTTGCAAGTGCCAAAAATATACAAGGACCAAGCGGTGATCATTGGTGGCCAGCCCCAAAAAGAAACTTATCGTCAGTTTCAGGAGCAGATGAACATGATTAACCGAGCTTTCGCAGAAGTCATGACCGCCGGGGATGCGCAAAACCGAGTTTTCACTTTTCCAATTCCAACTTACAACATCACCAAAGATTTCAACTGGGAAGACAAGGCGCTCAATCCAATTTGGGAAATGACCGCCAAATATGGCATGCCATATTTTGCAAATTTCGTTAACTCTGACATGAGTCCGGACGATGCGCGCTCAATGTGTTGTCGACTTCGTTTGGACAATCGAGAGCTTTACAAGCGAGGAGGCGGACTTTTCGGCGCCAATCCAATGACTGGTTCAATTGGAGTGGTGACTATCAATTTGCCAAGAGCAGGCTATGTGGCAAAAACCAAAAAAGAATTTTTGGACCAGGTTTATCACTTGATGGATCTGGCCAAAGAGAGTTTGGAAATCAAAAGAGGTTTTGTGGAAAAACTCACTGACATCGGGCTTTATCCTTATTCCCGTTTTTATCTGCAGGACATCAAAAAACGCCGTGGCGCCTATTGGTCAAATCATTTCACCACTATTGGAATCATTGGAATGAATGAGGCGCTGCTAAACTTGCTAGGGGTGGACATTACAACTCCCAAGGGAAACAAGTTTGCCGAGGAAGTGTTGGAAAAAATGCGAGACCGCATGATTAAATATCAAAAAGAAACGGGCAGTCTTTACAACTTGGAAGCCACTCCGGCCGAAGGAACTTCTCGTCGCTTGGCAAACTTGGACCAAGATAAATTCCCAGACATCATCTTTGCCAACAATGAAGCAGTTGGTTCTCGCGGAGCTCAGCCATATTACACCAATTCTTCTCATCTGCCAGTTGGTTTTACGAGTGATATTTTTGAAGCTTTGGATCTGCAAGACAATTTGCAATCGAAATACACCGGCGGAACGGTGCTGCATGGTTTCATTGGAGAAAAAATTAGTGACATTGAAACGGTGAAAAAACTGGTCAGAAAAATTGCCACGAACTACAAATTGCCATATTTCACTTTCACGCCAACTTTCAGTGTTTGCCCGGTGCATGGCTATATTTCAGGCGAAAAACATGTTTGTCCGAAGTGTGAAATCGAGCTGGCTAGTGTGAGATTTGAAAAGGTAAAGTAAGCTTTGGCGTATTAAAATAGGCACAATCAAACGCCGTAAGGCGATTAACATAATTTTAAATTAATAATAAAAAAATTGCCTTTTGCAAATTTGAAAAAGCTTGCAACTTGCAAAAAAAACAAAAATATGAGCAATCACATTTGCCATGACTGCGGAAGCACTTTGACTTGTGGGGAAGAATTCGTGCGTTTTGAAGGAGCACTTGTTGGTAGCGATGCCATCAAATGCCGACAATGCTTTGACGCAAATCCGGTGCTGAAAAATTTTCAAGCTTGCGATGTTTATTCCCGCGTGGTTGGTTTTCACACCCCAGTGCGTCGTTGGAATGATGCCAAGACAGAAGAATGGAAAGATCGCAAAACCTATCAAGTGGATGGTTCTTTTCAGAAAGCTTGCTGCGCTAGTTGCTAGTTGATTGAAAACGTTAGGACTTACGCGCTTGCTCTCAAATTCCTAGAGCGTATTTTCTTTACTGAGAAAATTTCCCCTGGTCTACTTCAAGTCTTTCTTGCTAAGAAAATCAACTGTAAGTAATTTTTCGATCAAGCGCGTAAGTCCTAAGTTGTATTGCATTTGCCAAGTTAAATCTCAGCTCAGCTGGGCGCGACGAGGTCGCAGTTTAACAAAGCAAAAAAGATGGCGGGGCGACCTTGATGCAAATCAGGTCGCCCTGAATTTACCAAAGAATTTGAAATTTTTAATTTTAAATTTGAAATCAAATCCAAATGTTCAATTGTTCAATTGTTTAATTTTTTAAACAGTTTGAAATTTAGTCATTTGAAATTCATTAAAAATTTTAAATTTAAAATTAAAAATTTGATAGGATTAATTAAGATCAAAAAATTTAAATAAAACTGTAGTTGAATTTAATAATAAAAACTGAAGCTTATGAAATTAGGTGGTTTCCAAAAAATGACGATGATTGACTATCCAGGCAAGCTTGCGGCCACGGTTTTTACGGTTGGTTGCAGTTTTCGTTGCAGTTTTTGTCACAATCCAGAGTTGGTCATTCCAGCGCAATTTCCGAAACCAAATAATTCAGAGGCAGAATTTTTTGCGCATCTTTCACGGCGGAAAGGAAAATTGGAGGGTGTTTGCATCACAGGGGGTGAACCAACCATTCAGCCAGATATCATCGCTTTCATCAAAAAAATCAAAGCGCTGGGTTTTTTGGTTAAACTCGATTCAAACGGCAGTCAGCCCGAAGTGCTCAAAAAAATTATTGCCGAAAAATTGGTGGATTTTATTGCGATGGACATCAAAAGCAGTCAGAAAAACTACAACAAAGCGATTGGACTTAAATTCGACATCAAAAAAATTAATCAAAGTGTCAAAATGATCATGGCAAGTGGCATTGACTATGAGTTCCGCACCACGGTGGTGCCAGGCATTCACAGCGAGCAAGATTTCGAAGAAATCGGCCAGTGGATCAAGGGGGCCAAATCATATTTTTTGCAGGAATATCGCGAGCGACACATTCTTGATCCAAAATTGAAAAGCCAAACCGCAGGACAGACCTTGGATTTGCAAAAAATCAAAAAAATTTTGAAGCCCGATCTTAAAAATGTTGGCATTAGAGAAAACAACTAGTTTTTTGACTTTTGAAAAAAAATCAATTTTCAGGCGTAGAATTAAATAGTGCTCTCAAAAAAACAAAAATGGCTAGCAAGCCTTTTTTTGTGGTATAATAATTGAAAGAGGCTATTTAGTGAAAAATTAAGGTCTAAAAATTAACTTTTATTTTAGGTTGTATGTTTGAAAATTTCAAGAAAATTGCAATTCAAAGTCTAGTTTTGTTGTTAAACGTCGCCTTGGTGGGTGGGGGCGTTTCCTATTTCAAAAAAGAGCAGGAAAAAAAGGATCTGGCCAGCAAAGCCGAGGCTGTTTCTCAAGTTGAAACAATTGATCCGATTGCTGAAAAAGCAGCGCAGTTGGAACAAATCATTGCAAAAGCGTCTGCGCAAAAAAGTTCTAATGCCAGCAAAAATTCAGGCAAAATTACTGTGCAACAGCCAAAAACAGTCACCGAAGTGATTCCGGGAGGCACCAAAACTGTGACCGTGCAAGCGTCTTCACCAACCAAAACTACCAAAAAAAGTTAAAAATAATTCATATGACCAAAGTTCAAAAGAAATTATTTGCACTCAGTTTGTTTTTCGCTGTTTTTTCTTTTTTTGCTACGAAAAATTTTGGAAAGAATATTTTTTTGAGTTTAGGTTCGCTTGTTTCTCTTAATGAGCTTGCTCTGGCTGAAAAAGAAAGTGGCAACGAAAGAGAGGGTAATGATGACGGATATTCTTCAAGCAGTTCAGCTTCTTCATCATCGAGCTCGGAGACAACAACTCAAGTTATCAAACTTCCGGATCAAATAGTGACCAAAACCATCATGGTGGATGTGGCACTATTGGATTCTGATAAAGATGGTTTGCCTGATGAGAGTGATCCGCATCCAAACATTCCGGAATATTTGATCGTCAGCGATGTTAATGGCAATGGAATTGATGATGATTATGACCTTTCAGTTTACTAAAGAATATGGAAAAAAATAATTCCGAATTTAAAATAGTTCGCAGGACGTTTAAAAAATTTGGCACCGAAATTGATTTTCAAATTGTTGCCAGCGGTCAAGCTCAAATTTTAAAGGCTCAAAAAAATCTCGAGCAGGCTCAGGAAAAATGCGTTGAAATTGAAAAGATTTTCAGTCGTTTTGATTCTGCTAGCGAGCTGGCAAAAATAAATTCGCAATTAGGCGTGTCGGTGCCAGCCTCCAAGCAAATGTTGCAAGTTGCTAAGTTGGCGCTGGAAGCAAGTGAAAAAACGCAAGGCTATTTTGACCCTCGCATCATCGGAAAACTTGAAGAAGTTGGCTACGCTCAGAGCTTTGAAAAAATTAGCACCGCTAAATTAGCAGAAATAGAGCAAGCTGTTGACTTTAAAAAAGAACTAAGAAAGGATTTAATTATTGAAGACGAAAAAGTAATTTTTTATGAGCGGATGGATTTTGCGGGTATCGTGAAGGGCTTTGCCACTGATCAAATCGCAACTTTTTTCAAAGATTGCGGTTGGCAAAATTTTTTGGTTGATTGCGGCGGCGACATGTTTTTTGTTGGCAAAGATCAAAACGCTAATCCGTGGTATATTGATATTGAAGGGATTGCTTATCAGAATTTGATGCTCAGGCTGGATGGGCAGGGAGTTGCCACTTCGGGCATTGGCAAAAGAAAATGGGAAATTGAGGGGAAACGTTTTCACCACCTCGTCAATCCAAAGAAGCCCGAGCAGTTTGCTTTTGATTTGAAATCGGTCACGGTGGTGGCAGCTAGCACCGGCGAGGCTGACGTGTGGGCCAAAACGCTTTTTGTGATGGGATTTTCTGAAGCCAAAAAAACCGCTGAAGAAAAAGCACTCGCTTGCGCCATTTTGGATTATCGCGGTGGAGCTTGGATTTCAACTGAACTTAAAAGCTATTTATATTAAATAAATCACTGTAAGTTGCAAGGAGACTTAGCCTCCAACGTCTAGTTAATATGAATTAAATTAATTCCGTATTACATAAAAAAGATGAATAAAAAATTTTTGCTTTGTCTGTTGGTTATTTTCTTTGTAACTTTTTTGGGCTGGAAAAATGTTCAGGCTCAATCTCAGTCAACAATAAACTATAGCGGCCAGCCGATAGTCGACACTGATTCTGACGGACTGACCGATCAAGGTGAAATCCAAATTTATCACACTGATCCTAATAAGTTCGACACGGACGGGGATGGTTTTAGTGATGGCACGGAAGTGTTGGCTGGAACTGACCCGCTGGATGCCGCAGTTTATCCTGGCTCACCTGCCAAAGTTGATCCTCAGCAGGTGGTCAAGCCAGTTGAAAATCCTTCCGCTTGGTATGCCTCCAGAGCTAGTGGCTTGGTGGCTTTTGCGTTACTTTACGTTTCAATTTTTCTGGGGCTAACGCTTCGCATTCCACTGCTGCGAAAAATATTTTCGCCAGTTTACTCCCTGAAAATTCATTGCTGGATTTCAGTTCAAGCACTTCTCTTTGCTTTTTTCCACGCTATCGTGCTGATTTTTGACAAATGGTTGGGCTTTAAATTAAGCGCACTTTTTGTGCCGTTTGCTTCAACTTATAAACCAAATCTCACGGCGTTGGGTGTGTTCGGGTTCTATCTGATGGGTATCTTAGTCATCACCTCTTACAGTCGCAAACTAATGTCGCAAAAAATTTGGCGCGCAGTGCATTTCACCAACTTGGTGCTTTATTTCATCGTTTTCTTCCATGCGCTTTATTTGGGCACTGACCTCAAGATTGAAATTTTCCGAAACATTTTCGTTTGGGCCAATGCTTTCTTGGTGCTTCTGATGCTCATCAACCTGGAACTTCGTTTCGCCGAAGCTCGCCGAATTCGTCAGCAAAAAGAAAAAGAGCTTGCCAATAATAGTAATGCTGGTATGGTTGGATAATTTTGACTAACTGCACGTTTTTTTTAATATTTAATTTCGAGAGCATACGAGGCTTTCTCGGTCAAAAATATTTTTCTGTGGAAAAATCAGAGAGAGAGGGGGGGGTACTAATACCAACTTAACTTAATTGGTTGCAGTTTGTTATCCCAGGGCCTAGCTCCGTCCCAATATAACACTGATTTAGTTAATTCGGTATAAAAAGGTAAAGCATATTGCACCCTAACTAAAACCAACTAAAATGTATCACCAAACCACGGCCGTGGAATTATGACACATAATCTTTGCGGAGAGGAATAGTGTATTAAGAGATATCGTAGTTTATTTTTGTGTCATCTGACGTCGGCCGTGGAATCGTGATACAACATTGCTATGTATAGATTTGG
>CAIOVI010000038.1 GCA_903861715.1 uncultured bacterium | reverse complement strand
TGCTTTATTTAAGCTATAATATTCTGTCGTAAAATGCTTTACAAATATCCTGGAATATGCTACAATTACCTCATACAAGCTACAGAATTTCACTATATTAAATCCATAAAAACACTGCCCGATGCAAGGAGGCTCAACCTCCATTGTGGAGGTTGAGCCTCCAACGATTAACTGGCTTGGGTTAAATTCATTTAGCAAAGGACATAAAAAAAACAGCGACAATCCTTATGATCCAAGAAAAACTCCAACAACTGGGCTTGTCTGAAAACGAAATTCTCGTTTATCTTTGCGTGCTGGAAAATGCCAACATTGCCCCGTCTCGCATCGCTAAAAAGACCGGGCTAAGCCGACCGACAGTCTATGTGATTGGCAAAAAATTGGCTGAATTGGAACTTATTTTGGAAGAAACTGGCCAAACTGGTTTACATTTCCTAGCGCTTTCACCTGAGATGATTTTGCGAGACGCCGAAAAAAAAGAGAGAGAGGCTAAAGAAAATCTTTCCATTGCAAAATCGCTCCTACCTGAACTAACCCTACTGCCAAAATCCCAAGGCTATTCGGTTCCAAAAGTTCGTTTTATTAAAGAAGCGCAAATCAATGATTATTTATACAATAAAGCAGCCGACTGGAACAAGAGTGCGCTTGAAAGAGACAAAACTTGGTGGGGAGTTCAAGACAGTTCACTTGTTAAACATTATGGTCAATGGCTGGCGTGGTATTGGAAGCAAACAAATCCAGCAATCCAAACAAAAATGTTCACCAATGAAAAAGAAGAAGGTCATTCTTTTGATGGCCAAACTTTGTCTCGTCGTCAAATTAAATATTGGAAAAAACAGGAGCATATTCGCACAACACAATTAGTTTTTGGCGACTACGTTATTATTTTTAATACTTTTTCTAAACCTCACTCCCTTTTCGAAATCCACGACGCCGTCACCGCCGAAGGTCTGCGCCAAGTTTTCAAGGGGATTTGGGAAACACTCTAAACAAAAATCAATAGCCAATATACAATAACCAATAATTTCAAATCCAACTATGTATTTCCTTTCCCCTTTTGGAAAAGGGGGATTGAGGGGGATTCGAAAGACTGCCTCATACAAAGAAAATTTTTCAAATCTCTCCTAACCTCTCTTTTCTAAAGAGAGGAAAAACCCTTTCGCTGACATTCAAAAAAAATACCCTCGCTTTTACGCTTGGGTATTTTTCTTTCTGAAGTTTGTCATATTACAAACGTTATGAACTTTCTATTTTATACCTTTATAACTCTCCCCGTCATTGCGAGGATGTAATCATTCGTGGCAATCCAGGGCAATGCTGAGTTCTGGATCGCCACGAATTTTGATTACAAAATTCTCGCGATGACGAAAGGCATTCCACGTTATGAACGTTATAACTTTTAGTTAATAATTTTATCTACAATCCCATATTTCACTGCTTCTTGAGCGCTCATGAAATAGTCTCGGTCAGTGTCTTTTTCAACTTTGGAAATTGTTTGACCAGTGTGCTTGGCCAAAATTTTGTTCAAACGTTCTTTGGTTTTCAGAATATGTTTGGCATGAATGTCGATGTCTGAAGCTTGACCGCTGGTTCCACCCAACACTTGATGAATCATCACCTCGGCATTTGGCAAAATCATGCGCTTGCCTTTCTTTCCAGCTGACAAAAGCAGTGAGGCTGCCGAAGCTGCCAAGCCCACGCAGATGGTTTGCACATCAGCTTTGACATATTGCATCGTGTCATAAATCGCCAGCGCGCTGCTGACTGAGCCGCCAGGTGAATTAATGTAAAGTTTGATATCGTCTTTGGAATTTTGTTGTTCCAAAAAGAGCAGCTGCGCAATAACAGCATTAGCCACGCCGTCATCAATCGCTGTTCCCAAAAAAATAATTCGGTCCTTGAGCAAGCGCGAATAGATATCATAAGCCCGTTCACCGTAATTGGTTTTTTCGATAACCGTAGGAATGAGATATTGACTGTTCATAAATTTTATACCGATACGAAATTACGAAACATTTACGAATCTTCAAAATTATACTACTCCTCTCTTTAGAAAAGAGAGGTTGGGTGAGATTTGAAAAGCTTTCTTTGTATAAGTTAGCCTTACAAATCCTCCCTAGCCCTCCTTTTCTAAAGGAGGGAAAAGAATCGTTCGTAGATTCGTATTTCATTCGTAGGTTCGCATCGGGGTTATTTAATCGACTCAAACAATTCCAGCGCTTTCTCATTTAACATCGTGCCTTTCACATAGTCATACAATTTGGAAAGGTCAACATTCTTTTCAATGTCTTTGACTTTTTTGTATTGGGCCAAGGTTTTGTTCATTTCCGCTTCCACTTCTTCCGATGGCACACTGATTTCTTCAGATTTGACAACTTCTTCCAAGGCCAGGGCGGCTTTGACTCTTTTGATGGCTTGCGGTTCCCACTCTTTTTCAAGTTCATCCACGCTTTTTTTGATTTGAGCCAGATATTGCTCAAAAGTCATCCCCATGCCCTGCAATTGCATTTCAAATTCGCCAATCATCTTGTGCAATTCTTCGTGCACCAAAATTTCTGGCAATTCCACCTCGGAAAACTCAATCAAAGCCTCAATATACTCAGTGCGTTTTTTTTCTTTCAGTTCATGCTTTCTTTCTTCAGTCATACCTTCGGCCACATTTTTGCGCATCTCGGCCAAATCTTTGAATTTCCCGAGTGAACGCGCAAACTCATCGCTAAGTTCTGGCGATTTTCGCTCTTGCACTTCGCTCACCTTAACCTCAAATTGCGCTGGCTTGCCAGCCAAATTTTTGGCGTGATATTCCACTGGAAAGGTCAGTTCAAATTCCTTTTCCTCTCCGGCTTTCATGCCAAGGACATTTTCTTCAAAACCAGGGATGAAAACACCCCGACCCAAAATGAGTGGATGATTTTTGCTAGTGCCATTTTCAATTGGCACGCCACCTTGTTTGACAGTGAAGTCCAAAATGACATTATCACCATCTTGAGCCTCACGCTCAACTGTGACATGCTGCACGCGACTTTTGGCAATATCTTCCAATTCTTTGTCAATTTCTTTTTCTGAGACAGTCGCATCTTGTTTGGCATGCACTTTATTGATTTTTTCCATCGCTTTGCGCCAAGGTTTGAGCGTCAAAGTTGGAATCACCGCTGTCACAATTTTGTATTCCAAAGCATTTCCCTCAGCCAACTTAGTCAGCTCAGCCTTTGGATTGCCAATCGCCTGAATTTTTTGTTCTTCCAAAACCTTGGCCCAAGTCTCTCGCAGCGCTGTTTGAGCCGCTGCTTCAAGCAACGCCCCTTTGCCAACTTTCTGCTCAACCATGTTTTTTGGCGCCTTGCCAGGACGAAAACCTTCAATCTTGATTTCTTGAGAATATTCCTTGGCTGCCACGTCCAGATATTTTTCCCACTGGTCCCAAGCAACTGAAACTGTCACTTCAACCTGAGAATTCGGGAGTTTTTTAATTTCTGATGTAATCATAATTTGTAATATTTTAATAATTTCCGTCACCACAAATTTCGTTGCCAGTTGCAAGGAGGCTCGACCTCCATTGTGGAGGTCGAGCCTCCAACGTTTTTTGATAATAAGTAAGCCAATTTAATATTGCCGAGCGTTATACTCTATTTTTTTACTGGAAATTTCTCTTCATATAAAGCAATGGCTTTTTCAATCGCTGCAAAAGCTGACTTTTTGTCTTCAAAGGCACTAATTTCCACAATTTTATTATCGATTGTTTTATAAGTTTCAAAGAAGTGCTTAATTTCTTTTAGGGTATATTGATTAACATCACTAAGATCTCTTACCTCATCCCAACGAGGATCACTTTTTGGCACCGCAATAATTTTATAGTCACTTTCTCCGCTGTCAGTCATAAGTGCCACGCCAACTGGGCGAACTTCAACCAAAATTCCAGTAGCCAGTGGATAAGTTGCCAAAACAACCACATCCAAAGCATCTCCATCCTCCCAAAGAGTCTGAGGGACGAAGCCATAGTCGAAAGGATAATCCTGCGCGGTTTTCATGGCTCGATCAAGCTTAATCAATCCCGTTTCCTTGTCGATTTCATATTTATTTTTTGAACCCTTCGAGATTTCAATAATAACATTTAAATTTTCAGGGACATTTTTTCCCCTTGAAACTCCATGCCAAAGATCCATAATTTTAGTTTAAATTAATTATTAATTTAAAATAACCAAGATACAAGATACAATAACCAAGCAAGTTCCAAGTTCCAACTTCCAATATCCAAAAATACAAACGGTTTGAATATTTGAGTTTTGATTATTGAATTTTGTTTGGTGTTTGTTTCTTGGTTATTGTATCTTTTCAAAGCTTATTCCTCAGCTTCTCCGCTTTCTGTGGCAGCCTCTTCAACTGGAGCAACAACTTTTGCTCCCAACACATCAATTTTCCAACCAACCAATTTGGCGGCCAGACGCACGTTCTGACCTTGTTTGCCGATAGCCAGCGACAATTGATCTTCTGGCACGGTCACCTTGGCTTCTTTGCGTTCAGCGTCAAGCTTCACATCCACCACTTTGGCTGGACTAATCGCAGCGGCAATAAATTTTTCTGGTTTTTCATTCCACAAAATGATGTCAATTTTTTCGCCACCAAGTTCATCAATCACGGCTTGCACGCGAGTGCCTTTCTGCCCGACGCAAGATCCAATTGGATCAATGCCATCTTCGCTGGAAGCCACCGCAATCTTGCTGCGAGCTCCGGCTTCTCTGGCAATGGCCTTGATTTGCACTGTGCCCGTGAAAATTTCCGGCACTTCCAATTCAAAAAGCTTGCGCACCATTTCAGGATGCGTGCGACTCAGGGTGATGCCAGGTCCTTTTGGATCAGATTCAACTTTGTAAAGATATACTTTCACGCGTTGTCCCATGCGCAAATTTTCGCCTTGCACTTGTTCGGATGGAAACAGCACGCCAATTGATTTTCCCAAATCGATATAAACATTGTGACCTTCAATGCGTTGCACGGTTCCACTGACAACTTCGCCTTCTTTTTCTTTGTATTCAGCAAACATGCTGTCACGTTCAGCTTCTCTGATGCGCTGGATGATAACTTGTTTGGCAGTTTGAGCAGCCACGCGCCCATAGTCACTGTGAGGTTCAAGTTCAAGTTCAATCACATCGCCGACCACTGCTTTTTTCTTGATTTTTTTGGCGTCTTCCAAAGTGATGTCTCGCTCGGGATTAAAACGAGGAAGTTTTTCTTCACCTTCCACAATTTCTTCTTCAACGTTTTCTGTTTCAGTTTCGTCATCAGAAACTTCCGCAAATTCTCGTGTTGTTTCATCCACCACGTCTTTAACGAGGAAAAATTTTGCCCCACCAAGGACTTCACTGAATTCAGCGCGAATTCGCTGACCTCTTTTGCCATAATCTTTTTTGTAAGCTGCGGAAAGCGCTGCTTCAATGGTTTCAATCACCATTTCCTTGGAAATGCCTTTTTCTTGAGCGATTTGCATAATTGCGCTGCCAAACTCCCCCAAGCGTCCACTTTGACTGTCTTGCTGATCTTGAACTTTTTTCTTTGCCATATAATTACTAATTTATGCTAATTATAAACGAATTTTCACGAATCATGAATATTATGATTCATAAAATCTAGTTTTCATTAGCATTTATCTTCTTACTTATAATTTAAATTTAAAAATTACCCCACTTATAACGCTGATGCAAATCTACACATACGCGAATCATTCGCATATTAAAGTATACTCATATATTCGCATAATTTGCATTTCTTAAAATAAAAAGCCCGCATTCCTGCGAACCCATTTCAGCCCTATCTACCTACACCCAGCCTAGCATTTTCCAGCCAAATTGTCAACTGAAAAGATGCAGTCTTAATTTTTATTTGCATTTCCGCACCCCCCCCCATCCGCACATTGCGCAGTGCGCCCTGCTGTATTTTGTATTTACATTTTACTGTTCGTCTTCGCGAGGATTTTGTACTCAAAATCCGTGGCGATCCAGAGCGTGACAAAATGACGGAGTCCTGGATTGCGTCAGATGAGTACATCTTCGCAAAGACAACCTTATTTTTTCGTATTTTTGTATTTTTGTAAAAATTTTGTACTTTCGTAGCCTAGCTCAGATCCACTGTATTCCCCTTAATTTTTGGCCCATCTTGAGAACCACCATTTGTTTTGTGAAAAGGCGTGATGATGTAGGGTGAATAATTTTTTGGCTCGACCGGTGGTCTTTTTTCAATCGGAGCGCTTTGTTGAGGCTCAACCATCCTCGGCTGAGCTTGAATTTGCTGAACCTGAACTTGCTGAACTTGCACTGGCCGAGTTTGAACTGGCTGAGTTTGAATTGATTGAGCTGGAGCTGGAGCTGGTTGCGTTTGAATTGGCTGAGCTGGAGGAGTGGGGGCAACAAAAGAACTTTGTTGTCTGAGATCTGGCGAATTCCAAGTTTGCGGAGCCTTTGGCGGTTCAATTTTGGCTTGCTGCGCTGGCATTGAAAATTTGGCAATTGAATTTTGAGCTGGAGCAACAAACTTTTTTTCCACTGGCAATTCTTGCGCTGAAGAAAAACTCAGCGACCCAAAAGCTGGTTTTTCAACTTCTGGTTTTTTCTCAGAAGCAAAATTTCCAAAAGCTGACTCTGCTCCACTACCATTTTTGGTTCTCAAAACATTGGCGTAGTCGCTGTCCTCAAACGCAAAGACTGGGGCGTCTTGATTTTTGCCAGCTGTCGCATTTTGGGAATTTGAAAAATTGAGCGACTGCCTGATGCGAGCTTGGGCAATTTCTTCTGGATTGGCATTTGCACTGAAGTTGCTTGAATTAGAAACCCCGACGCTTGAGCTATTTTCACTGAATGGCAGTGGCTTTGGAACTTCAAAAACAATCGCTTGTCGATCAACATCAATGTCAAGCAGGGTTTCTTCATCCAAAGATTTCAACACCAAAGACATTTTTTGGCGCTCGGCCGGCGTGAGTCGCTTGCCATTTTCACTATGAAAAAGATAGTTTCCCCGATCAATCGTGCTGTGCTTGCCAGCGCCCAGGGCATCGTGATAGTCCGTGATCCAATTTTTGATGGAAGATCGCACCGGCGCTGGGAAATAGCGCAACTTCAGTGGATTGCTGGTGATAGACTGCTCACCCAGTTTTTCATGAAGCTTCAAAGCTTGCATCAAAGTTATTTGTTCCAAAGGATGCATGGCGCTTGTTCCTTCTTGCGGCGAGACTTGTCTGGAAAAATTGCTGTCTCGATCAAATCTGTGCTGCTCGATTTGCGAAGGCAGGGCAAAATTTTGCCTACTAACTTCTGCTGGCTGCGCCGCCATCAATCGTTCGAGAGAAGCTCCAGTGGCAGGTAAAGTTACAGTCAAAAAATAATCATAACTATGCAGAAATTGTTTTAAAATTTCCCTATCTCTCGGATCAAGCATCCTGACTTGGGGATGCGAGATTGAAAAACGCACTGAAGCAGTAAGGTCGTGAGTTGCTGCGGGAAACATTTTTTCAAATTCTTGAATCCACTGCCCAATTGTGAGCATTCCAATTTTCTGCTGATTTTGAATCAAAGCATTTTTCAACACTTTACGGAGATCATCTCTTACCAAATAAGGCACTCCAAAAAGTTTCACTGTGAGAGCGCCATCCAAATCTATCCCGCTTTTCAATAATTCCAGAAAGTTATTTCGCAAAATATCTGCCGAATCTTCATCTGATAAATTCGGAAAAGCTAAGATTCTAAGTTTTGCCAAAAACTCTTTAAAGTCACCTGAGAAGTTTTGCGTGCTCCCCTTACTTTCTTCCAGAATACCTCGATATGCCTTATAAGCATCCACAAAATCAGCCAACTCAAGTGCTTCTTTACCCTGCTTAATAAATTGTTGAATCACCTCGGTATTCATTTTTATTTTTATATAAATTCAAAAAATTTTAAAAATACCTTTTATTTTTTTTACGAACTCATTGGGCGACCTTTGGCATCAACGAGGATAGCCTTAGGCTTTTCTTGCTCTTCTGTTTTGGGCTTTAAGGGTCCACCCTTCGCTCCAGTTTTTGCAAAAGTCTCAATACTATCAACCCATGCCATCCCATTCCTGTACTCTTCTTCAGTGATCTTCTGATTTTTAAGAACTTTTCTATCATCTGCATCCCATACATCACCTCCTATATCTTTCAATTTATTCAAGCGTTCTCGCATACCTTTTAAAGCACGGTCGTCTCTTCCAACTTGATCCAGAAATGAACCATTATGTCTATTCACATGATCCTTAACTGTTGTCAAGACACCCTGCCTAACCATTTCATCAAACTCAGGATTAATAACCATAACGTCTCTTTTCTTACCTGTTTTTTTGCCATCTATAATTTCATCTTCTTGAATTTCAGCAGTGATATTATTGCGATGAATTTTTCTAGCCAACTCCTGAGCATCACCCGTGGTTGCAAGTTTTCCAACAACCGTAGCTGCCTGCTGAGCTTTGTCCTCTGCTACTACTAACTTGCCATCTGCATCATAATCAGCCCCGCCATAGCCAACTGACCCATTGCCAGCAGCTATCTCACCTAAATCAAGCAGGGTTTTGTCGACTTGCTTTTTGCTTTCTTTTGAGGCTTCTAACATTCTTGCAACGACTTGGTCAACATTCCAAGAACTCACACCTAATTCGTCCTCCTTTATGCCAATTTCACTAAAAGATTTACCACCAGCCAAAAATTTCTTAGTATAATTATCCCTAACAAATTTCATAATCTCATCTTGATCTCTGTTCTTAAAAGCAATTCCCATAAATGATTTGATGTCTTTTCTGGCACGATCAGAATCTTCACCAACCATACCAACCAAGTTATTCATCCAATAAGAAGTGTGCTCTGTTGAGTCAGCCATTTCTTTCCGACGTTCCATAACACCCTTATCGATTGCAAGCTGTCGATAATCTGTCTTAGCGCCTTCCATTATCATATTTAAACGGTCCCGAGCGCCTCCAGTTGCTTTACCCAAAAATCTTTTTTCAGCTTCATCACCACGCTCTTTCCAGGCAGCCATCCAGGCTCTTGGACTGAGTTTCTCTCCCAAAATATTACGCTCAGCCCATTTGGCCGAAGAAACAGCTCCCATTTTTGCTCCCTTTCCTATTAAACCAATCGGCTTAGTAGTAAACCAACTGCCAACTTTTCCAGCAAAGCCCTGAGCTTTCCCCACGACTGCCGAAGCCCCAGCGATTCCCATGGATTGAGAAATCCCCATGGCTGTCCACAAAACAATAATTGGAATTGAATAATAAGCTGCTTTAGCAATCCAGTTTACTTGCGAGGCTGCAACGTTGCCACTGGCAGCAGCATTAAAAGTTTCAATTGGTGCAGCTTTCATAATGGTCAGCGCCACCATCATCATGAACACCATGATTGGCCCGAAAAAAGCATTTTTGAAAAGATTGTCCCACCAATCACTAGCAAATTTGCTGGTCCCGGGGAAAATGAAGCCCACAAAACCAATTGGGGAAAACATAAGTAAAATAGTAAGTGCTACCAACCTAATGACAAACATCACCGCCAAAACCAACAAAGTCAATCCCAAAATAAAAGTAAAGATGATTGCTGCTAAAAGATAGGTCATATCTGCCTTGGCATAGTCATCGGCCTTCAGCAACACTCCGAGCTTGGCCTGATCTCCGAAGCTAGCCATAATAGCTGAACCACTGCCACCACCAGTGCCAGTGAACAAATGATTCAAGAAATAATACATCGCCACGTTGGAAATGTCGATGAAAATTCTGGCAATTGGGAAACTGAAATTGACCAGCAAGGCGTTGATCAAAATGTTCAGCCAAACTTTTTTCAAATTCCATTTGTCCACTTGAAACACGGTGCAGAAAGCTGCAAAAAGCAGCACCATGATGAAAGTCATGTTTAGGGTGTCACGCACCATGATCCAAACATTTTTAACTTCTGGCTTATTGAGCATTCCTGCTCCACCTGAGATATTTACTGGATCAACCACCCACTGGAAAAGAGAAGCTACAATCCCAAAAATCCAACCCAAACCTTGCAACACACTATAAAGGATACACTTAAAAGCCTCTACTAAATCCAACTTGACTGTTGAAGCTCCGACAGAACAAACGGCCTGGGCTGTTTCTGTGTTATTAATCTTTCCAGTGGTGCTGAGATTAGCAGTCGGATCAGAGTTCGTAACAGTCGTTTTAAGGGTGGCGCCACTGCTCGCAGAAGTAGTAAGCACGTTATTTCCCAACACGCAACCAGTTGCGAAAGTGAGAGAATTTGCATCGAAACAATAAGCATTAGCACCATTTGATGCACATTGAGCTTGACAAATGGACACAGCTGAAACATTAAAAGGATCCCCTGATTTTTTGAAAGATGAGGCTCCGCCAGAGTTTCCAACTGTTCCCGTGAAACACAAACAATTTGAATCTGCAGCTTTCACATTCTTAGTTTGAAAAAACAAAAATCCACTCACCAAAAAGAAAGCCAACAGAATCCCTTTGGTTCTTTTTCCTTGTGAGGCTTTTTTGTTTTCGAAAAAACGCAGAAAAGCCAGCTTTTCACTAGGTGTTTTTTTGTTTTTGAAAATCCAATTCATCAGGATTTTTTTCATTAACTTTGCAAAGAAAGTATAGCACATTTTTCCCCAAAAACCCATAGCCCTTTTGGCTCAAATTGTTACATTGTTACATTGTCTAAATACAATAAGACGTTTCAATTAATAGCCTAGCCATTGGAGGCTCAACCTCCATTATGGAGGTTGAGCCTCCTTGCAACCACCAGTGCTCTAAATTTATTTTAATATAACTCTAAACCTTGCCACAAAAAAACCGCACCCATATTTCGGAGTGCGATTTTTTCATAATATGCTTTTTTTTTGTATATTTGTAGATTTGTAACTGATTTGTAAATTCGTAGGGTCTTTTTGTATTTTTGTAATAATTTTGTAATTTCGTAGGAGTTTAATAAATGAATCCTTTCACCACCCGACTTGAAGCCGACAAAACTCGGCGATCAACCTTGGCAAAACCAGCGTAGTTCATTTCGCTGACCGTGATGGTGTCGCCACTGACTTTTTCCACATAGGCCACGTGACCGTAATAGCGATTTTCCGTGGTCACCATAATTGCGCCAACTTTTGGGGTGCGTCCCGTGGCATAGCCTCCTGCTTTGGCATGATAAAGCCAAGTTCCAGCATTGCCGCTCCACGGCACATAGCGTTTTTGCGCCACATACCAAGTGCAATATCCGTATGGAAAGCCGTGCCCATTGCCAGCCTTGCCAGACAAAAGATTGCCGCTGGAAACTTCGGGTGTGCCACCAGTGGTGTTGGCATATTGACGAGGCGCAATGACTCCAGCGGGAGTTGACGGAGTGCTTGGAGCAACAGGCGCTGGCGCTGTGCCTTGTCCATCAGGAATCACAATATCCTTGCCAACTTCCACGTCGCCATTGGCTGGCAAATCATTGAAAGCAATAATCTTGTCTTTTTCGGCTTTAAACTTGGCTGCGATAGTGTCAATTGTGTCGCCAGCTTTAATGGTGTATTGAATGCCAGAAACTGGCAAAATGAAGAGGGTGTCGCCAGGTTTGATTTGATCGGCATTGCTAATATCATTGGCCCACAAAATCGTATTGACCGAAACTTTATTTTTGGTCGCAATTGAGCCCAGCGTGTCACCCTCTTGCACCACATACATCTTGACGCCTCCGTCTTGTTCTGGATCTTTCATTGGACTGGCCGCCGTAGCGCTCATGATACCTTGATTTTTGATGAGACTCTGACTTTCGGCCTCATCTTTGGCAGTTGGGTCAATAGCAGTGCTTGATTTTGAAAGTGGCACCAGCGCCAGGTCATTTTTGCGACTAATTTGACCATTGATTTTTCCACTGGTGTTGCCAGCTGCTTGTGAACTTCCGTCCAAATAGCCAAACAAAAAACTGCCGTTTCCTTTTCCGGAAGCGACGTTGGTGGCGGAAACAAGCAGTGCGCTTGAAACCACCACGGCAATAGCAGAATAATTTCGCAGGAGATGAAGCAGTTTCAGGGTTCTGCGCTGTTTGATATAGCTGGCTATCGCCCGCTGCTTCAAATGAAGCTTCGTGTTTAGCTCAGCAAAATCAAGCTTGGCAAAAAAATCCCTAAGATAAGAAAAAAGGCTTTTTTTACTAATAAGTGAAAATCCTTTCGATTGACAAGCGATTTTAGAATAATAACTGTCATCCTGTTTGCCCGCCTTTGACGGGAATTTATTTCAGGATCTGAGCCCGCATTTAAACGGGGTTCACAGTTGTTTCATAGTTCGCAGTCTTAATTTTTAACTTCCTTCAAGTATATACCTCCCTCAGCTTTTGTCAAAGGAATTTTTGCCCCAAATGCCATTTTTAGGCTTTAAAAAGGCATTTTTAACCACTTCATTTCTTGGAAATTGAAAAATAGAGTAGAATGAAGCCAGCGCCAATGCGCTGAATTTAAATTTTTAAGTTTAAAGTTTAAAATTAATGAAAAATGATAAGTTTTTAATGTTTTAAAATTTAATCATTGAAAATTGATTTCAAATTTCAAATTTAAAATTTTCGAAAAATCAAAAAATAAGCCAATCGCAATTATGCCAACCTCTATCAACAAACTACTAACCGACTTCCTTGAATATCTAGAAATCGAAAAAAGTCGCAGCCAGAAAACCATTGAGAACTATCATCACTATCTCAAACGTTTTTTGCTGTGGGCCAAAATTTCCAGAGCTGAGCAAATCACGGCCGAACTTGTGCGGCAATATCGCCTCCATCTCAATCGACTGACTGACGACAAAGGAGGTCAGCTCAAAAAAAGCACTCAAAACTATCACCTGATTGCCGTGCGAAGCTTTCTCAAATATCTTTCCAAGCGAGACATCAAAAGCTTGGCTGCGGAAAAAATCGAAATTGGCAAAAATCCCAGCCACGAAATTGAATTTCTCAGTGGCGACGAAGTCCAGCGACTTTTGGACTGCGCCAACACCCTTGATTTGAAAGCTCTGCGTGACCGCTCAATCTTGGAATTGCTTTTTTCAGCTGGTCTGCGCGTTTCGGAATTGGCCAGCCTCAACCGCGACCAAATCAATCTGGAGCGCCAAGAGTTTAGCGTGAAAGGCAAGGGCGACAAAATTCGCCTCGTTTTTGTTTCCGACAGCGCCAAAAAATTTCTGGAAAAATATCTGTCCAAAAGAATGGACCTTGATCCAGCCCTTTTCATCCATGTTTCCAGGGACAAAAAACAAAAAAACGAAGCGGCCGGCAAACGCCTCACACCTCGTTCCATTCAAAGAATCGTCAAGTTTTATGCCGCCAAAGCTGGCCTAGTTAAAGATGTTCATCCTCACACCTTGCGACACAGTTTTGCCACTGACCTGCTTTCCAACGGCGCGGACATCCGCAGCGTCCAAACCATGCTCGGCCACTCATCAATTACAACCACTCAAATCTACACCCACGTCACCAACCAACAACTCAAGCAAGTGCACCAGAAGTTTCACGGAACGGGACATAGGCAATAGCCAAGATACAAAGATAGAAGATACAATAACCAAATATAGTTCTTAAATAACCAAGAGACAAGATACAATAACCAAACAAATTTCAAATTCCAATATCCAAAAATACAAAGGGTTTGAATATTTGAAAATTGATTATTGAATTTTGTTTGGTGTTTGTATCTTGGTTATTGTATCTTTTTAGAGCTTTTTCAGTTTCGCAAACTCCGCACTAAGCCTCTTGATTCCTGCTTTCTTGAAGGCCACCACAATCACATCGCCAACTGCTGAAACCACAATGCCATCACCAAATTCTTGATGCGCAACTCGCTCGCCACCCTTAAGCTCAATTTTTTCTTTTTTGCCCGTGACAATCTTGTCAGCCCCGAGGCTTTTATATTTCTTGGCATTCTGAAAGCCAGTTGAAACGGGATAATTTTTTTCCAGAAGTGAATTGAAAAAAGCTTGATCTTTTTCGCGATATGATTTTTTTTCAAGCAATTTTTCTTCAATATCTTCCAAAAAGCGTGATGGCGCATTCATCTGAGCCATGCCGAAAAGCGTGCGCTGGCGCGTGAAGATCAAATATATTTTTTCCTTGGCTCGCGTGAGTCCCACATACATCAGTCGTCTTTCTTCTTCCATTTCGGCGTGGGAAAGCAAACTTCTGGCGTGGGGCAAAATTCCCTCTTCAAGACCCACAATGAAAACCGTTGGAAATTCCAAACCTTTGGCACTATGCAGCGTCATCAAATGCACGGCATCTTGATTTTGATCAACATTATCAACGTCTGATGCCAGCGCAACTTCTTCCAAAAAAGCACTCAACTCATCAACCGATTCTACACTCGCCAACTTGTCCGCCGATGAGGCTAGTGACTTGTCCGCCGATGAGGCTAGTGACTTGTCCGCCGATGAGGCGGAATCGTATTTCTGAGCCACTGAAACCAATTCTTTGACATTCTCCCAGCGCATTTCCCCCTCTGGACCCTCTGCTAAAAGCATTTTTTCATAACCGCTTTCCTTGAAAACTTTTTCGATGAAATCCGCCAACTTAATTCGCGGCTGAACCTCTTTCATCCGGCGCACAAATTCACAGAATTTCAAAATTTCATCCACTTTTGATTTTGGAATGGTTAAGTTTGAATTTGCAATCTGCAAGGATGCTTCAATCGGATTAGCCTGCGCTTCCCTGGCAAAGGTCAACCATTTTTTCAAAGTCACCTCACCAATTGCGCGACGTGGTTCATTGACAATGCGCGCCAAAGAAATACTATCATTATTGTTCAAAATCAAACGCAGATACGCCACCATGTCCTTGACTTCTTTGCGTTGATAAAATTTAATTCCCCCAATGATGCGATACGGAATCGATTTTTGCAGAAAAATTTCCTCCAACGTGCGCGACTGCGCATTGGTGCGATAAAGCACCACGAAATTTTTGAAAATGCCCTTGGCTTTGGCTTGAATTTCCTTGGCAATAAACTCCGCTTCATCCCTTTCGTCCTGAGCTTCATATGAGCAGACCAAATGACCACTTTCCTTTTCCGTCCACAGTTTTTTGTCTTTACGATTGATGTTTTTCGAAATCACGCCATAAGCGGCATCCAAAATCACCTGACTGGAGCGATAATTTTGTTCCAAGTGAATCACTTTGGTTTCGCCATAATCTTTTTCAAAATTCAAAATGTTTTGAATGTCAGCTCCTCTAAACTTGTAAATCGACTGCCAGTCGTCACCAACTACGCAAAGATTGCGATGTTTGCTCGCCAGCAAGTTTATCAGCACATACTGCGCCCGGTTGGTATCTTGATATTCGTCCACCATGATATAGCGAAAACGCTGCTGATATTTTTCCAAAATGTGCGGAAAATTCTGAAACAACTGCGCGGTCAACATGATGATGTCATCAAAATCAAGACTGTTGTTTTCTCGCAGTTGTTTTTGATAGGCATTGAAAACCCTGGAAACAATTTCTTCATAGTATCCGCCGATTTGCTGAGCGAATTGCTCGGCCGTCACCAATTCATTTTTTTCCTTGCTAATCGCCGAAAGAATTGCCCGCGGATTAAACTGCTGCGGATCAATTTCCAGCTGCTTGAGAATTTTTTTCACCAAAGCTTGCTGATCTTGATCATCAATGATGTTGAAAGTCTTAGCATAACCCAAAACTTCAATTTCACTGCGCAGAATCATGGAGCAAATGGCGTGAAAAGTGCCAATGGTGGGCAGATCCAAATTTCCATACAAACTATATCGAATGGGATTCGAATTTAATTCGTTGTTATACGGATGCAAAATTCGGATAATTCTTTCTCGCATTTCTTGCGCCGCCTTGTTGGTGAAAGTCACTGCCAAAATGTTGCGTGGCCAAACGCCCGCCTTTTTGATCAAGAAGGCCACCCGATGCGTCAGCGTCTTGGTTTTTCCAGAACCCGCCCCCGCAATAATCAGCAGTGGCCCATCCACGGTCGTCACTGCCTCTTTTTGATTTTCATTAAGTCCTTCTAAAATATCCATATCTTGAATAGCTTTTTAGTTTTTTATAGCAATTTATTAACTGATACTAACTTAATTCGCAGTAGCAAACATTGGAGGCTCAACCTCCACAATGGAGGTTGAGCCTCCTTGCAACTGGCAGTGATCTGGCTAATTTAGTATGACTTATTATAGCACACTCATTTTTTCATATTCTCCACTAAATTCTCAAGCCTTTTCCCCTTTATAAACTAAAATTAAAAAGATATATCAAATACTTGCATATGCGACTATTTGATATATCCTATTCTCTAATAACAAAAACGCCAACCATACAGCTACAATTTAAATTTACTTTTCAACCTTTCGCTGTGAAGCATTTTATCGACGGTAAAAATCTCAATAAATTTTGTAACCCGATAACTTTCTGAAAGAAAAAGGATTTCATCTTCACATTCATATGGACAAACCCAAACACTTTTCTGGAGTTGCACAAACCCAATTTCTTTAATCTTTGCCCGCAAAGCCTCACGAGCATTATTGTATACCTTAGGTTTTGTAGGAATATCATACACAAGCACTCGCCATTTTTTGTCCCATTTTCTCGCTTTTTGAATTCTAAGCTCCTCAAAGCAAAATTCCTTCACCCGCTTTTCTCCAGTATTCGTCAAAATAACTTTAGTTTTTCCATTTTTCTCTTGAATAATTTCAACCAACTTACGTTGCTTTAGAAGTCCAAAAGTATTTTGTAATTGCTTTTTGGAATATTTTTTTCTGAGCCCAGCCCCTTCAGCTATTGAAAATAACGCTGGTGCTAATGCGCCAACAAAGGCGATCCCACCAATAGCAATTGCCATAAGTAAAAACTTGGTGGCAGTTGCTCCAACACCATCAGAATACAAAAAATCTTCTGCCATTTTACCAATTGTTTTTTGGTCTTTCTTCATAAAAAATATCAAAAAATACCTTCTCCATTCCTATTCATATTATATATCAAATAGTCGCATATGCAAGAATTTGATATGTTGTGTTAAAAATAAACCTACTAGTAACTACCCATTATTACCTGGCACTATTTTCAAGACCCCAAAATTAAGCATAAATTATCAACTCTTAAAAGTGGATATTGGAGGAAAAATTTCCTAATAATACAAATCTTCCTCCGTTGCTTTTTGAGGAACTTGCCCATTGATATCTCCCATTTTAGTCACCTCGCCACCATTCCAGATTATATCAAAAATTGCTTTCTGCGCATCGGCAAATTCCTGAGACTCAACAATGAAGCCAATCTTTTCCTTAGGCGCAATGATGATTGATTTATTATCATAAATAATCATATAGGGAGAAATTTTCAGGTCTTTTGGCAAAAACCTAGTTTCACGCAAAAATTTGGAAGAATAAAACAATTCATCCGTCAAATCCAAATTATATTCAAAGGTTCTCAAGGATAAGGCTTTGATTTTTTCAGCTACTCTTTTTTTGATAGTTGCCCGCATAAAAGTCACTCCCAGCAAGTCATTAATGCTTGTGTCTGTCATGTAATAGCGAGCAACTTTTTCTTTGCAAGAAACCACATCTGCAAAAAGATTTCTCAGACCACTCACGTTATAATAAATTTTGATTGTCGGCAAAAATGAACCTTTTCCGAGAATATTTTTTATTTGAGGCAGCATTTCCTCAATTGCCATTTTTTGTTGCTCAACCAAATTTCCCAGGCTTCGCTTCGGATCTTCACAAAAATAAAACTTCTTGCCATTTTTGTCTATTTGCCCCACAATTTCTTTTTTCATCAAAGCATCAAGGCAATAATAAACGCTTGTTCGCTTAATTGCCGTATTTTTGGATAATTGTGCCACCGAAGCTTCCCTGAGCTTCAAAAGCTCAATATAGACCTGCGCTTCTTTACCAACTATCCCTAGTTTTTCCAATCTTTTTTCTAATTTTTCCATATTTGTCGAATAATTTAGTCATCACAGATATTCTAACATATGGCTTACATAAAGTCAATGTTATATTTTAATATGCTGTATAGCTGCTTTTATTGACTAATTGTTCTTTTTGGCGTATACTATCCAGTTAAGCTAAAAACTTAACCAGTTATTTGAAAACTTAGTTCTCCCTAAAAAGTTGCGATAGCCGGCCGGCATCACAACTCACTAAAAAGGAGACCATAATGAACACAGGATTACTAAGAAGATACAACAAAATTGCGTCCTCTTGGAATGGAGACGTCTACGCAAGTCTGCGCAGGGATGACAAACTACGCGAAATAATTAAAATAGCAAAAATAGGAGAGCCACCCAAGAAGTTAGATGTGCTGGAAGCTATGTGTGGCACTGCCAAAGTTGGCATTGCCCTAAAAGAAGCAATTGAAAAGTCTGGAAGAACTTGCAACCTTAGTTTACTTGATTTTTCCCAAGCAATGCTTGATCAGGCGGATGTCGCAGCAGAAAAAATCTGTGCCGATGTTTGTGAAATGCCTTTTGCTTGTGAGCGTTTCGATTTAGTGATCACTCGTTTTGGAATTCATGATATTGAAAAAGAAAAACAACTTTTGGCCATACGCGAAGTTTTGCGTGTGTTAAAAAAGAGTAATCACTATATTCTTGTAAGCTTTTGTACAACCTCAGAAACACAATCTTACTACAACAAAATTGCAAATCTAAAGGATGAATTGGCAGGCAACAAAGGCGAAGAAGACAGATTTTTCCCCACAGAAGAAGAATGTCTTAACCTGCTCCGCGATGCCGGCTTCAGGCATATTGAAATCAAAAACCGTTTTTCTTCAAAAATAAAACTACAAGGGACAGGAGA
This sequence comes from uncultured bacterium, assembly GCA_903861715.1. Lineage (GTDB taxonomy): Bacteria > Patescibacteriota > Minisyncoccia > Moranbacterales > GWC2-37-73 > CAIPMZ01. The sequence continues at coordinate 27,131 of CAIOVI010000038.1, read as the reverse complement.
AATGCCAGAAGAAAAAAGCAAACTATGGGCTGATTTTGTTTCCAAAATACCAAACAAAATTAAAAAGAAGATGCATATTCAAAAGCAAGCCAACGGCAACTTTGAATATGATTTTCCAGTCACAATCTTCGTGGCTGAAAAGTAACCAAGCAACTATAACCACCCTAACAATTGGAAATTGTTAGGGCTTTTTATATATTTTATTTAAATAAATTGATAATTAACTTCCTCCAATCCTCCACTCCCAATTCCTGGGCGCGAGTGTTGGGAGAAAATCCAAGTGACGTGAGTTTTTCTTCCACCACTTTTTTCTCCAGCTGCAAACCATTGGAAAGATTATTGATCAAAGTTTTGCGTTTGGCAGAAAATCCGGCCCTGACAATTCGGAAAAACTTTTTTGTTTCTTCTTTAGTGATTGTTCCATGCTCCATGTTTTGTGTTATGCGTATGATCGCACTATCCACTTTTGGCATCGGCTCAAAAGACTGCTTGAAAACTGTGAACAAAAATTCCGGTTTGGCATAATATTGCACCGAAACTGCCAGGATACTCATCGCGCCAGGCTTGGCCACGATTCTTTCGGCCACTTCTTTTTGCACCATCACAACCATTTCAGTTGGTGGATATTTTGTTTCAAGCAACAAGCGCACAATCGGCGAAGTAATGTAGTAGGGCAAATTAGCAACCACCTTATAACCAGTTTTATCTAAACCATGCTCAATAATTAATTCCGGCAAATTGATTTTCAAAATATCACCGGCAATTATTTCCACTCCGCCAGCTGGCGGATTGTTACCTACGAATTTAGTATGCAATACCTCAACTAATCTTTCATCCAATTCAATCGCAATCACCTTTTTGCAAACATCGGCCAATTTTTCTGTGAGCGCTCCCTGACCAGGGCCAATTTCAAGCACCACATCGTCTTTTGAAAGATTTGCGGATTCAATAATATGATTTAAGACAGACTCATCCTTCAAGAAATTTTGTCCAAGTGACTTCTTTGCAATAATATCCATAAAATTATTTCCCCACGAATTTACTAATCCTTTACGAATATACTAATAATTCCAATAGTATTAAACTTACATTCGTATATTAGCCTGCCTGCCGGTAGGCAGGTGAATTCGTAGGATATTTACAAAATTAAAAACTATAAACTAATTCAGCACGACTTCCATTTTGATATTCGCGGTGCCTTGACCAAGCGACGCTATCTTTTCAAACGCCACTTTATCCAAGTCAATAATGCGACCATTGCCAAACGGTCCACGATCATTGATTTTGACAATCACTGACTTGCTATTGTCCTTGTTGGTGACTTTAACATAACTTCCCATTGGAAGCCAGGGGTTTGCCGCCGCCATTGTCCCTGTGTAAGCATACCAACTTGAAACGCCGCTATAGGATTTGCCAGTTTTCACAAAAGTTCCTTGCGTCACAATTTCATCCACTGGATCCTGAGTTACATTTTTTTCCAAAACTTTGCGTGAAATTTCTTTGCCATCGTATAAAACAACTTTATATTTCACTTGGCGATTGCCAGCCACGCCTTTTTGAGTGGTTTTTTTGATACGCCAACCCAATTTGTCATCTTCATTTGTCACGGTTTTAAAAGCAATTGGTTCGTCTTTAACCTCCTCTTTGATAAGCACATGCGTGACTGCAATTTTCAGGTCATTTTTAAGCAGAGTTTGCCTACTTGGAAGCGTAATATCATCATCGCCCAGCACAATGTCCTTGTTTTCCCAAATCGCCTGCTCAACCGTGCTTTGCAGAGAATAGACATCTCGACTTTTGCCGCCTTCTTTGATCGTAATTTTCTTGGCTCTTTGAATAATGATATTTGAACCACTAAAGACTTTTTCATCCACTTGTGGATACACCATGTCATGGTCAGAAAGTTTTATTTTTTGCTCTTGTAAAAAATCGCCAACTGTTGCTGTCTGCGAAGAAACTTCAAAAAAAAATCCGCCATCTGACAGTGTCACCTTTTTTTCTGCAGCAGCTCCAAAAGTTTGACTTTCTCGAGGATTGCCAAAAAAATTGCGCTGAAAAAAAAGAGCTCCCAATCCAAGTAGCAGCAAAATAAAAAATATTTGTTTTTTTGTGAATCTTTTTTTTGAAGGCATATTTTTATTTCCGATGCGAACCTACAAATGAATAACGGATCTACGAAAAATATTAGTGTCGCTTATTTGAGCAAGCATGCTTTTTATTTTTTCGCTTGAAAGTGGTTTACCTTGGTGTCAAAAAATTCCAAGAGCTAAAAAACACTTTCACTGGGATAAAAATAAGAACGTATGCAAACGAAACACCATTTAAAAATTTTCACCTCTAGCGGGCGCGCGCTCAATCCGCCTTAAACCGATATTGAATTGCTTCAGCAATATGCATCTGGGCAATTTTTTCCTCGCCAGCCAAATCAGCAATTGTTCGAGCAATTTTAATGATGCGATGATAACCGCGAGCGCTCAATTTCATGGCTGAAACTGCGCCGCGCAACAAATTTTTTGACTGCTCATCCAATTGGCAAAAAGTTTTGATTTGGTCTGAAGACATTTCACTGTTGGTAATGATGTTCAAATTTTCAAAACGTCTAGCCTGAATTTTGCGAGCGCTCTCAACCCGCTTGCGAATGTCCGCACTTTTTTCGCCCTGATTTTTCTCAGCCAATTTGTCAAAACTAAGCCGCGGAACTTCAATATGCAAATCAATTCTGTCCAAAATTGGACCAGAAATTTTTTGACGATATCGCAAAATCTGAGCTGGGGTGCAAACGCAAATTTTTTCAGGGTCAGTGGCATTGCCGCAATAGCAAGGATTCATGGCTGCAACCAGCACAAATTTGGCTGGAAAAAGCAGCGAACCTTTGGCCCTGGAGATTGTTATGATACCATCCTCCAAAGGCTGGCGCAAATTTTCCAGCACATTTTTTGGAAATTCAGCAAATTCATCCAAAAAAAGCACGCCTCGATGCGCCAAGCTTATTTCCCCTGGACGCGGAAAAGTTCCACCGCCAACCAGTGAAACTGCGCTAGCGCTATGGTGCGGGCAGCGGTATGGCCTGTCCAGCACGAGCCCTTGACCTCTTTTCAATTTGCCGGCCACTGAAAAGATTTTAGTTATTTCCAAAGATTCTCCAAAAGTCAGCCGTGGCAAAATTGTCGGCATGGTTTTGGCCAGCAGTGTTTTGCCTGAGCCTGGGGGTCCATTGAGAATCACGTTGTGCCCGCCAGCTGCCGCAATTTCCAGCGCTCGCTTGGCATGTTCTTGCCCGCTGATGTGTGACATGTCAGCTTCATATTCCAAACATTGAAAAAGATTTTCGCAATCAATGGTTGGAAAATAGTCAATCACCTTGTTGCCCAAAAAATGATCCGCCAAGCCATAAAGATTTTCGACTGGCACAATCTGAAGTCCTTTAACCACGCTCGCTTCACTAGCATTTTCAGCTGGCACATAAAGTTCTTTAAAACCTTTCTCTTTGGCCAAAAGAGCAATCGACAAAATTCCTTGCACGCTGCGGATTCGGCCATCCAAAGAAAGTTCCCCCACCACCATTTTGCTTTTGTGATCAAACTGCAGTTGTTTGGTGGCTACCAAAAGTCCAACTGCAATTGGCAAGTCATACATCGAACTAGCCTTCGGCAAATCAGCCGGGGCCAAATTGACCGTGATGCGGCCACATTGATGGGGCGGCCTGAAACCGCTATTCTTGATGGCGCTACTCACTCGGTCGCGTGATTCTTTGACGGCTGTGTCTGGCAAGCCCACAATCGAAAAATTGTGCAGGCCTGATCCCAGCACGTCAACTTCCACCTCCACCACTTCTCCTTCCAGCCCAATTGTCGCCGCTGAAAAAATTTTTGAAGACATACGCGCGTTAATGACTAATTTCTAAATCTTAATTTCAAATAAAATTTAGGAACTTAAATCTTATTTTTCGACATTTAGATTTTAGCTTTTATTAGAAATTGCCTACCTGTCCGGTAGGCAGGGAAATTTAGATTTAGAATTTTAATAATTTGTTTATTTTTGGACTACGTCTGACACTTGGAAGTTAACTTAGCTCATTCAAATTTACTAACCCTGAAAAGCTAGCGCCTCTTCCGCTCTCGCCGCTTCTTTTGCTTCCACTCGTTCATACAAAGTCATCAAATAAATCGCCAGCACTGTGGCTGTTTCGATGGGAAACAAATCCAAACCTGGAACAGCATCAAAAACCCCACCACCTATCACGACCAATCCTTTTTTAATCATATTGCTCGCCATTTTTCTTTTACCCCCAGCTCCAACCAAAAGAAGCATCATAAAAATGAAAATTGAACAAAAAGCTGAAAACAACATCGGCAAAATAACCGTTGCAAAATCAGCCAAATCCAAGGCGTCCTTCAAAACAGCCGCTCCCAAGGCTGCAACGAAAGGCATATCCAAAAGCATATTCGCCTCTTTCAGTAAAGACGCGACTGCTCCAATTTTGGAAAGTTTTTTCGCCGTCTTTGCTGTGCTCTTAATGTTTTGCCTCATGCTTCTGCGCGCTGCGGCAAGTCTATCCGGATGATTTCCGTCAGCAACCGACGCTTGTGGATTGTTTTCTGATTTTTCCGACGCTTTTAAATGAGCAGCCTGAAGTCTTGCCGCTTCTAATTTATTTTTATTTTTATAAGCCGTCACAATATCAACCATAAAAGCCGAGACTAATCTAAAAATTCAAAACTGGGCATTCCAAATCTCATTTTAGATTAAAAATTTTTAAAATTATACAAATTTTATTGACCATCCTCTTCAAAATCCCGCTTGGCTTGTTCGATTTCAACCAATTGGCGTGGGTCAGAGGTGATGATTTGGTCTTCAGTGTAAGAAGCGATGACTTTAATGGCCACGTGTTTGGCTCCGGCAAACAAAATGCCTTCGCCAACATTACTCTCCAAAAGCAAGAATTTTTCTTGTTCAGTCAGATAAAAAGTTTCTGAAATCGTGTCGATGGCAGCCGGAGATTGACGCAAGAGCAATTGCAACGAAGAGTTAGTCACGATCGGTTTGCCGTAACGTGAAGACATAAAGTCTGCAATGTCTTGAGTGATGGTAGTTAGTCCCGTGTAATATTTTCGACAACGCTTGGCGATGCCAAACAGAAAAGAAGCCGCATCTTCATTTTGCATCATTACCCAAGCCTCATCAACCACGATGATGCGCTTTTTCAAGGTGCTGCGCATTTCATTCCAAATAAATTGCAAGATGGTATACATCGCAATCGGACGAAGTTGATCTTCCAGGTCTCTGATGTTAAAAACCACCAACTGATTGTTAATCTGCACGTTAGTTGCATGGTTAAGCACCCCAGCAAAAATTCCTTCAGTGTATTTCTCTAAACGTTTAGCCAACGAATCACCACCTTCAGAATTTCTGATTACTTCATAAAGATCTGACATAGTCGGAAAAGAACTCGAATTAAGAGCTTTAAAATTGCTTTGGGTTGTGATATCACGCATAGCATAAGTTTCCCTGATGGCCAAGTCGAGAATTGAATCTTCCTCTGGGGTGACTGCTCCGAGCATCAGGTGAAGCAAACCAATCAAACTGGCAATGTTGCTTCGCAGCACATCTTCCGTATCTTCATCTTCTCCAGTTTGCGGAAGGTCAAAAGGATTCAAATGATAAGGAGAATTGAGTGACAGCTTGATGAAAGTTCCGCCCACAGTTTCGCACAGATACTTGTATTCATTTTCTGGATCAATCACAATCACATTGGTGCCGACCATCAATGACCTGAACAATTCCAATTTAATAGTATAACTTTTTCCACCTCCAGATTTTGCGAACACCACCATATTGGCATTTTCCATTTTGAAGCGATCAAACAAAATCAAACTGTTGTTGTGCCGATTAATACCATATAAAATTCCTTCATTAGAAGAAAGGTCGGCCGACACAAAAGGGAAAGTTGTCGAAAGCGGTGAGGTATTCAGATTGTTGGCCACGTCAAGCTCATCGTTGGCCAGTGGCAGAGTTGAAGAAAATCCTTGTTCAACTTTGAGCACTGCTGGCTTGATGTAAACCAGCTGCGCTTCCAGAATTGCCTCAATTTCCATGCAGGATTTCTCCACTTCTTCTAAGGTTTTTCCATAAACTGTCATATAAATTCCGAAGCGGAAAAATTTTTCAGTGCCTTGCTGCAAACGATCTCTGAGATCTTCAATGTCTTGCAAAGCGGTTTCCAAAATAGGATCCCTTATTTTGCCGCCCGCTTCTTCAATGTGAATCTGCGATTGCACTTGAGTGGAACTCTTGCGCAAATTTTTCAAAATTTCAGCTGTCGCAATTGGATGAACAAACATGGCAACGTCCATCGCAAAATCAATATTGATGATCGGAGAAAACCAATTAGTGTGCAGATAGCGAGGATAGGCCACAATAAAAGAAGTGCGAGCAAAAGTTTCACCCACTTGCAAATAATTTGCCCCAAACTTCATGGCGGCTGGCGCAATCAGGTCCTTGATTGTCGCTACCCCCTGTCGATACAAATCTTCGCTTTGCAAAAGTTCGTCTCGCTGAATATTTGAATTTTTATTCTGATTAATTCCGAACATTTTTGTTTTTTATTATTAACTTAGCTCAATCTTATCCGTATCTTTAATAATCATATTGTTATGCGTCGATGGATTGTAGGAGTTATACAAAAGTTCAATAATCTCCTCTGTGCCAAGCGCCGCCACTTGCACACCTGTTCCAGAAAGACCCGCACTAATGTGATCAAGGCGTTGCCAAAGCTGATTTTTATAAGTGTCAAAAAGCTCTCTTCTTTTGGAAACTGCCAACTTCGAATTTGTGGCTCCAAATAATTTGTCCAACAAGCCGCCTCCCACACTTTCCGTGGGATAAAAAGGCACGACTACATAGAAAAACTTAGACATGATATTGGAAACATCCGTGAGATTTTTAATGAAATTTTGATATTCCGCCAATTGCAATCGCAGCAAATCATTGGTCAACTGCGTTTCCTTTTTTTTCAAATAATCCAAATACGGTTTGATGTTAAGTTTGCGGGAACTAACCACAATTTGAATTGGAAAATCCAATGAATTTAAAAAATTTTGATATTGACTGATGATTGAATCTTGTTCTTCGGTTGCCTTGAGATCAAAATTTATGGAAGACACCAACAAAACTGCCCGCAAGGAGCCATTTTTAAGCACAATCACGCCATCCCTAACTTCTTCCACGTCAACATATTTTTGCGTGCTCAGGCCATCACCAGTTTTAGTTGTCAAGCTTTTTGAATGCAATGATTCCATTTACACTTAAAATGAGATTAACATCTCTGAAAAAATTCAAGAGAGGCAACCGAATTTATAATAATTTTTATTCTTCTGGCCAAACCCATTATAGCACGAATTCTTTTATTTTTTTGGATTGTGCTTCTTCAAAATTTCATCCACATTTTCGCTGTGATTTGCTCCCTCGCTATCCAGCAGCTGGGCCAAGCCCCTCAAATTTTCAGCGGTCATTTGTTTGCTAACAGCCTGAACTTCGTTAGAGCTAGTAACTTTCGGGATAAACTGCTCTCTTTCTGGCGTTCTTTTCCAGGTGTATATTTTGGGCCTAAAATAATACAAAAAAGCAAAAATCACAAAACTTCCCAAGGGTTGACCATAGGGCTTGTAGAAAGTCAGCGCCAAAAACAAAAGCGCAATTGGCAAGGCAATCACAAAAAAAACTATTCCTGAAAAAACGTTCCACAAAATCAGCAGAATGATTCCCATTGCCAACATCCAACCAAGCTGCTTTAAAGTAAGCGGCCCAGCGACTTTATCTTCAACATCGATATATTGAGGAACATTGATCAGCATTTTTTTGTTTTTTATTTATATTTTTATGTTTCTATTTTTCTCACTGTTTTTTGAAGGATTTTTTTCTCCATCAAAAAAACAAAAATTACACAAAGAAAACCGCAATTTGACGCAGCAGCACCATGGCTGACATCGCCACAATAATTCCCAGCACTGCATATTTGAAGATATCCTTGCCTTTGTCAATCCGATCTTCATCCCCGGCTGAAGTCAAATACAGGCTCGCCCCAATAATCATCATAATCAAAGACAAAATTCCAAAAATACCCAACAAAAAATTCAAAACATTAATTGCAATAGCTGAAAGCGTGAGCGAATTGCTAACGGTGCTATTGGTTGAATTCCAGCCTAAAATGTTAGAAAGTTCCTTTAGCATTGACGGAGCTGCAATTCCAAGGGCTAGTCCAATCAAGGCGGCCGAAATCGCTTCCTTGGCCTGAGTCACTTGTTTTTCAGCTCCTGCTGAAGTCACATAAAGCAACGCACCAATCAACATCGTGACCAGGGCCAGCGTGACAATAATTTTTTGCACTGTGGTCATGATTCTAGTCAACAACTCTTCAACAGTGTTAAAGGCCAAAGGGTTCGTGAAGGTTGTGCCACTTGAATCTCCCCCATTGGCAGTCGCAGAAGTGGACACGCAACAATTTTGATTAGCATAATCGGCTCCACTTTGAGCCGTGCAAGTTCCATCAACTTTTTCGGCTGTGGCGCAATTTGACCTGCAAGCTCCCCCAACTTTTGTACTGGTGCCTACACACATCCCAGCTGTTGCTACCACTTTCACAACACAACAATTTTGATTAGCATAATCGGCTCCACTTTGAGCCGTGCAAACGCCATCTGCAATTTCATTGTTTGCACAAATATTTTTGCAAGTTCCAGCCGAATTAGTGCTGTTGCCCGAACAAACGCCTGGCGTAATTTCAACTGATCCCTTACAGCAAACATCGCCACCTGAACAATCTTCAAACAAGCCCGTGAGCGTGTCAGCATTAAGACAATTGCTTTGACATTTATACCCCGCATTACTATCACACCTTGCTGCAAAAGCAGAATGTGGCTGCAACAAAAAAGTTAAGCCAAACACAAGCATTGCCAAAAAATATTTCATTTTCATATCCGCTATTTTAAAAAATTTAATTTCCAAAAAATATTTTTATTCTATTCTTAATTTGAAGCTGTGCAATCAAAGTTTCCCCAGCTAGTCACGCCAGCTACTCCCAAGTTTGAATTTGCCCCAATCACCAACAGCAAAGTATTCACCATCAGCCAGGCTGCTAAAATAACCACAAAACCAATGGCGGCATTTTTCATCGCACCCTTAGCCGTTTCAATTGTGCCAGAATCTCCAACTGAAACAATATACATCACCCCAGCCACGGTGAAAATTGTCAACGCCAACCCAATGGCAATTCTTAAAAGATATTGAACAATATTATTAATTCCCTTTATTAGGTCACAAAGAGTGCACATAGTCTGACCAGTTCCGCACGGGACAATTCCACCAGCGGCATCCGCTTTTGCTGTCCAAAAAATTGAAAACATCAAAAAGAAAACTATTCCTGAGGAGAAAAGACCCAATAGCAAAAATCTTTTTTTATTTTTTTTCAACATTTTCATAACCTTATTTTACTTCCAATAAATTATTTTTTGCTCTGCATTAAAACATCCAGTCTGTTTTTCATCAGCACCAGGGCTTGGTGCAGCGAAGTGCTGCCTTGCCCAATTGAATCAATGCCATCAGCAAAGATTTTCAAAGTGCTATCTGGATCAGCCTGATACCAACTTTTGGCAATCAAATTTCCGCTAGCGAAAACGCCCAAGTCTGCATCCCTCTTTTGCAACTCAATCAAATCACGTCTGGCTGCCGGCTGACTGGTCTTTTTCAAATAATCAACAGCTGGATCAAAATTAATCGAAAAAGCTTTGCTGTTTTTTGTAATGGCGTTATAAAGCGTCACCGTGCCTGAATTTTTGAGTGTCAAAAACTTCAAAAATTGCCAAGCTTCATGCGTGCGAACAGCGTCCGTCACTGGCGACGCATTTGAGCCCTGCGGTGGATTGGCAGCACTCGGCTTACTCTTTGCCACGGCGTAACCCCAATAATTAGCAATTGTCAGTGGCTTGTTTGCATCTGTCTGAGGCACAGGCGCAACGGCAAAATTAAGTTTTGGATTTTTATTTTTGATATTGTTGCCTTGCCAAGAATAATTCAACATCATTGCCACATTATTATTAGCAAAAGCTTCCAGCGAAAGAGGCTGGCGATTATTCCAACAGTAAACTGGATTCGCAACATTTGAAAGAATACTAATTTTGGCAAATTGAGTGTAATATTCCAATGCTCGCTCGCCAACCTGCACCACGTTGCCACTCTGGTCAACAACTCCTTGGTCAATAACCGCTGCATCTCCTTTCTTGGCCGGCAATTGTAAACCATTTTGAAGCATCAGCAAACTCAAGATATCCTCATATCTGCTAACATTTTGAGAGGTTCCCAGCGCTGCCCCACTTCTAATGATATTGCCCACTGAATCCACCTTGGTCAAAAGTTGCACGTCGCTGCTAAATTCCTGCCAGGTTTTCGGCGGAGCAGTCAGCCCAGCGGCATTGAAAAGATCTTTATTATAGTAAAGCTGCAAAGAATCAACGCTAAGCGGAACTGCATAGGTTTTTCCGATGTCCACAAAATCAGCCGAGACAACATCTGGAAAATTCGTGCTCATATCCTGCTGATTTATAAGCGCCGCAGGTGCTGGCTCTAATTTATTTTCAAAAGAAGGCAGCCAGGTGCTGTTGACCAAAAAAATATCTGGCCCTTGTCCAGCGGCCAAAGCATCCATCAATTCTTGCTTATAAGTATCCTGACTAAATTTGCGGTATTTAATATCTGTGACATAAGGGTTAAGGTCCTTATATTTACTAATAATATCATTATAAACCGAGGAGTCATCCGCAATTCCCCAAACTTCCAGTGTCACTCCATAACTTTGACTCTGACCGGCACAACCTGAGAAAAGTGGCATAGCCAAAATCAATCCCAGTGCCAACAAGAATCTTTTTTTATTTTTCAGCCAACAATTTATTTTTTTGATTATTTTCATTTATTTTTTTGCAACAAAAGCAAAATGGAAACTTCCAGCCTCAATTGGTTTTTCAATTAGAAAAGCTTCTTGAAGCACCATTTTTTCAAGCTCTTTTTTGTTAATTCGCAGTTCAAGACTTGGCCCAATGGTTAAATTAAATTCATTCCATTCAATGAACAAAGCCCTCCCCCCTGGTTTAAGCACTCGATAAGCTTCTTTAATAATTTCTTGCTTTTTTTTATTTTGAAAAATAATATCCTTTAAAACAACCCAATCGGCGCAACCGTCTTGCAATTTCGTTCCACCGGGATTTTCCAAATTAACTCTCCTCGTAATAATATTAACCACCCCTGCAAGTTTTGCCTTGCCCGCCACGGCTTCAATTATTTGTGGCAAGATGTCAAAAGAATAAACCAATCCGTCCTTGCCAACCATCTTAGCAAAAGGAAAAGTGAAATAACCTGGACCACAACCAAAATCTGCCACCGTAGAGCCCTCAGTTATTTCCAACTGAGAGACAATCTCCGCTGGATCAAGAAATTTTAACCCCGCATTTTCCATTTCTTTCATGCTGACAATTTTATTATATTTATCTCCTTTAGTTTACAACAAAAACAGAAAAATGACAAAACATTTTCATATAATCATCTAAACATTTAATCATTTAAACACAAAGATGCAACTCGAAATCCTAATTTTAGCTTTTTGGACATTTACTTATCTGTTTGTATGGTTTTATAATTAGATGATTATTTGTTTACATGCTTAAATGCTTGTATGATTACATAACACGGAGGGTTGGCAGAGCCCGGTTGAATGCGCCACACTCGAAATGTGGTAAGGGAGCAATCTCTTCGCAGGTTCAAATCCTGTGCCCTCCGCCAGAAAATAAATTTGCAAGTTGACCTCGTCTTAAGAAACCATAACCTTCCCTAAAATTTTTGCTTTTTAGTATTTTTGGGTTGCTTAGTCAAATTAACACTTTTTTCTTTACATAAGGCAATTATCGTGCTAAAGTCTTGAATGTAGTCTTGTTTTAAATTGCCGCTATGAATTTTTCACCTCAATTTTTGCTAATTGCATTTGGGATCTTTGGTTTTTTAAGCCTCTTAGGGCTTATTTTGGGCATTATTTCCCTAGTGAAATTGCGCCAAATTGGCAAAAAATTGGAAATTTTTTTTGCTGGCAAAGATGCCGCTAACCTGGAAGATGTGCTGCTCAAACACGGCGAAGATTTGACTATTTTGGACAAAGAAATTCAAGAATTGTTTGAAATTTCCAACCGAATTCACGCCCTGGCTTTGCGCAGCGTTCACAAAGTTGGCATCGTGCGCTTCAATCCTTTCAAGGATATTGGCGGCGATCAGAGTTTTGCGCTGGCACTGCTAGACGGCAAAGACTCTGGCCTTGTGATTTCCTCTTTGCACACCCGAGAAGGCACGCGAATTTATTCCAAGCCAGTCAGCAAGGGCATAGCTGAAAAATACACCCTCACTGAAGAAGAAAAAATGGCCATCAGTCAAGCAACCACAGCCAATAAACCTGTCAAAACCTAGGACTATACACAAATTAATTATTGAAAAATCAGCTATCATGACCCAGCCACCCAAAAAACTTGTTAAATTGCCTCAAAGCGTTACCATCAAAAAGTTCAGCCAACTGCTTGCTTTGCCAGTTTCGCAAGTCATCACCGAGCTGCTCAAAAACAACATCCTGGCCACCATCAACGAAGAAATTGATTTTGACACCGCTACCATTATTGCTCAAGACTTGGGATTTGAAACCGAGGCTGATTTGGAAGTTTCCGACAGTGAAACCATTACCTTGGAAAAATTGATTGATATTTGCAAAAAAGAAAAAGAATCTGGCAAAAATCTGCGTCCCCGTCCGCCAGTTGTGACCATTTTGGGTCACGTTGATCACGGCAAAACAACTTTGCTCGACACTATCCGCAAAGCCAGCGTCGCCGCCAAAGAAGCTGGTGGCATCACACAGCACATCAGCGCCTATCAAGTCAAAAAGAAAGGTCAACTCATCACGTTCATCGACACCCCTGGCCATGAAGCTTTTTCTGGCATGCGTGAGCGCGGCGTAAGCATTGCTGATATCGCTGTCTTGGTAGTAGCAGCCGACGACGGCGTGCGTCCTCAAACCAAAGAAGTTATCACCTATCTCAAAGACAAAAAAATTCCAACCGTGGTGGCGATCAATAAAATCGACAAACAAGAGGCTAACTTGCCAAGAGTCAAACAAGAATTGGCTGACAACGGAATTTTGCTTGAACAATGGGGTGGCAACGTCATGAGCGCCGAAATCAGTGCCAAACAAAACATTGGCATTGAAGATTTGCTCGAAAGCATTCTATTGGTGGCCGAAATGGAAGATTTCCGAGCTGATGATAAACGAGATGGCCTGGCCGTGGTGCTTGAATCAAATTTGGATCCTCAAAAAGGTCCAATTGCCACAGTTTTGGTCAAAACTGGAACCTTGAAAGTTGGGCAAGACGTGACAGCTGGAACCACTTATGGCCGCATCAAAAAAATTGAGGACTTCAGTGGTCGCAATCTTCCAACCGCCGGACCCTCGACCCCAATCACCATCATGGGCCTTGGAGACACTCCCAACACCAACGACATTTTGCAGGTGGTCAGCGGTAAATCCATTGCCAGACTCAAATCAAAAGAATTTTCGGGCGGTTTAATTGAAAGAAAAGAAAAAGTCACTTCTCAAAAATTGATGCGCATCATTGAAGATGACAAGATTCAAAAACTCAACATCATTCTGAAAGCTGATGTTCAAGGTTCACTTGAAGCCATTCAACAAATCATTTCAACGCTCAAGACTGATGAGGTTATTGTCAATTATGCCGAAACCGGGGTTGGCAACGTGACTGAATCGGATGTCAAAATTGGCGCCCCTTCGCAGGCCATCATTTTTGGCTTCAATGTTGAAACCACTCCAGTGGCCAAAAGACTAGCGGAATCAAGCGGGGTTGCCATCAAAAATTTCAAAATCATCTATGAACTTGTCGAAGAAGTCAAAAAAATTATCATCGAAATGTTGCCACCTGAAATCGTGCGCACCGATCTTGGACTGGTTTCCGTTTTGGCAATTTTCAAAACTGGCAAACGCGACATGATTGTCGGCGGACGAGTCAGTGAAGGCAAAATCAGCAAGAATGCCTTGATTGAAGTCAAGCGTGAAGGTGAAATCATCGGCCGAGGAAAAATTGAAAATCTGCAACAAGACAAAAAACCAACCACCGAAGTCGGCCAAGGCAATGAATGCGGCGTGGTCTTCGAAGGCGACATCAAAATCAAAGAGGGCGACACCCTCGTGGCCTACACCGAGGAAGAGAAAAAAAGAACCCTATAGCCTTACAAGATACAAACACCAAGAGTATAGCACTTAAGATACAATAACCAAGATACAATAACCAAATAAATTTCAACTTCCAAGATCCAAAGATACAAAGAATTTGAATGTTTGAGTTTTGATTATTGAAATTTGTTTGGTTATTGTATCTTGGTTATTTTTCATTGTTTATTAACTTTCATCCTATGTCTCAACGCATCATCAAACTAAATAAACTCATCCAGAGCTATCTGGGAGAAATTTTGCAACGTGAGCTTAGTCTTAAACTAGGCGTTTTTGTGACCATTTCAAAGGTTGACACGACTCCCGATCTCCGCTATACTCGAGTGTCGCTGAGTGTTTTCCCTTTTAAGGAATCCAACTATGCTCTCAAGACAATCACCAAGGAAAAATATTCCATTCAAGGCGCCCTCAACCGAAAATTAGTTTTAAAGCCCTTGCCAAGATTAGTTTTTCAAATTGATGAAACTGAGGAAAAAGCTGACGAGATTGAAAAAATTCTTTTGCAGATTTAAAATCCCACTTTTTATCATTTCAGGATTTACGAAAAATCTTAAACCTTGTTGGTTTAAGATTTTTCTTTCAAAGTTTTAGTACGAACAAGTTTAAAATTATTTGAGAATAAATTTTTTGAAAAATATATTGCTTGAGCAAGCCTTTCTTTTTTCTAAAATTTTCCATTGGTTGCCGTTGATTGAGGCCCGCCTACCGTCGAGGCAGGGAAAATTTTAGTTAAAAAAGAAAGAGCGGTGAGGATATTTTGAGAAAAATTTAATTCTCAAATAATTTCCAGATTCTCAAAAAAATACTCTAATGAAAAATTTTACCACCGAATTTAAAACCCTTGCCTACGTGATTCAAAAATCGCAACGGATTTTGCTGTTCGCGCACAGTGGCCCAGACGGCGACACCGCTGGCAGCGTGCTAGCGATGAAAGAATATCTCACTTCTCTCAAAAAAAACGTTGATATCGCTTGCAATGACCCACTGCCAACTTTTCTTGAATCACTGACGGATTATACCTTTAAAACTCCTACTGAACTTGATTTAAAAAGTTATGATGCCGTCATTGCTTGCGACAGTGTGGAGCGGGGTTTCCAAGAAATTTCGCCGAGCTTGCCAGCAAAAACTGCCACCATCGTCATTGATCATCACCCCGACATCACCATCTCGGCCGATGTAGTCATTTTGGATGCCACCAGCTCTTCCGCTTGCGAATTGATCTATGAATATTTAATTTCTCAAAATATCCAAATCACCAAAAACATCGCCACCTATTTAATGATTGGCGTCCTTTCTGACACTGGCAATTTTCAACATTCCAACACTTCCACCCGTGTGCTGGAAATTTCTTCTGACCTCATGAAAAAGGGTGCTTCTTTTGCCAAAATCATTCAAGTTTCTTTTGCCAACAAAAAACTTTCAACACTGAAACTTTGGGGCTTGGCTTTTGAAAAAGCCAAAATCAATCCCAAAAATGGACTCATCTCCACTGTTCTAACCCTGCAAGACATCGAGCAATGTCACGCTTCAACTGAAGACATCGGCCAAGTGGCTTCCATTCTCAACACGGTGCCCGGCACCAAATTTTCCCTCGTGCTCTCCGAACGTGAAGGTGGCTCAATCAAGGGCAGTCTGCGTAGCGAACAATACAAAGGCGTTGATGTCTCTGAAATTGCCCATCTCTTTGGCGGTGGCGGTCACAAACTCGCCAGCGGCTTCGAAGTAAAAGGCCAAATCAAAGAAACCGAAACCGGGTGGGAAATAGTTTAAAATCAATAACCAAGATACAAGAAACAATAACCAATCAAATCTCAAATTCAAAAAATCAATACTCAAACAGTTTGTAATTTGGATTTTGGTTATTGAAAATTGTTTGGTTATTGTATCTTGGTGTTTGTCTTTTAACGACTACATTCTTAATTTGAATGCCATGCTCTTGGTGCTTGTGTTTTGTTTATTGTAAATTAAGAGCTTTTTTAATAAACAAAACGACCTTATTCTGCTACAATAGAAATATAAAAAAATAAATTTAAATTTATGTTCATAGGTTGTCACGTTTCAATTGCAGGGGGAGTTTTCAAAGCGCCAGAGCGAGCTGCCACTCTTGGAGCTGAAGCGATGCAAATTTTCACGCGCTCACCCCAAGGCGGCAAAGCCCCTGAGCTAACACCTAAAATCTGCGAGCAATTTAAAATTTCAAATTTAAAATTTAAAATTAAAGAAGTTGTTGTTCACACACCGTATTACATCAATTTTGCCTCTGAAAACAATCGCATCCGCTATGGCTCAATCAGTGTCCTGCGTGATGAGCTTGAGCGTGCCAGCTTGCTCGGCGCCAAATATGTCATGACTCACCTTGGCAGTGCGGGGCAACTTCCAGAAAAAGAAGCAAACGCAAAAACTATCGAAGCACTGAAAAAATCTCTGGAAGGCTACGCTGGATCAACTGAACTTCTGATTGAAAATGCTGCCGGTGCCGGAAAAATAATGGGCTCGAAATTTTCTCAAATTGCTGAAATTATCAAAGGCGTAAACCACCCCAAGCTAGTAGGCATTTGCCTCGACACTCAGCACTCTTTTGCCTCTGGTTATGATTGGCGAGATTTCCAAAACACTCTGCAAAAAATCGACTCTGAAATAGGTCTGGACAAAATTAAACTCATTCATGCCAATGATTCGAAGACTGAGCTAGCCTCCAACAAAGATCGCCACGAACACATTGGTAAAGGTCTTATCGGACAGGAGGCTTTCAAAAACATCGTCACCTTCGCCCAAGCAAAAAACATTTCCATGATTTTGGAAACTCCACATGAAGGAGTTATGAAAGACATTGAACTCCTCAAAAATTTGCGCAGCGCTTCCTAGTTTCCTTCTCCCCCTGGCTCGTCTGCCGATAAGGCAGAGAGAAGGTGCCTCAAGGCGGATGGGAGCGCAGCATCCCCAACATCCCCAAGCGCCCAAACAATCGACAATCATCCCGATTCTCCCGAACACCCCCCCTCATCCCCAGATTCCCTAAACACCCCGGCCGGCTTAATGCTTCTTCTTCCACCCATTTTTCCCTTTAATCCCCTTAATCCCCTTTAATTTTATGCTCATAGCCATCCTCGCTGACACCCATGACAACCTCCCAAACCTCAAAAAGGTTTTGGATTATTGTCGCGAGCAGAAAGTTGAAAAAATGATTCACTGTGGGGATTTGGCCACTCTTGAAACTTTGGATTTCATCAACAAGAACTTTGCTGGTGAAATCTTTTTGACTTTTGGCAACATGGATGAAGGCCACATCGCAGATTATAATTTTAAAAATAATCAGTATGGACAAATTCAAATTTTCCCAGACTTTGGCAAGATTGAAATTCCGAAGGCTAAACCTTCGGACGAAGGTTTAGCCTTCAATAGGGTTGCCTTCGTTCACTATCCCGAAGTTGCCAAGCAACTCTGTGAGTCTGGACAATACGACTTTGTTTTTCACGGCCACACTCACAAACCCTGGACCGAGATTATCAACAATTGCACCCTGCTCAATCCCGGCAATGTCGCCAACCAATATTATCCCCCAACCTTCGCCATTTGGAACACCAGCAACAATTCATTTCAGCTCATTCGCATCAATGAATTGCCACAATAACCAAAAAACAAGCAACAATAACCAAAAAAAATTCTTCCCCCTTTAGAAAAGGGGGATTGAGGGGGATTTGAAAAATTAACTTAAATAAAGAAAGTCTTTCGAATCTCTCCCAGCCTCTCTTTTCCAAAGAGAGGAGTTCTGCTTTTTGAGTTTTGATTATTGAATTTTGTTTGTAATTTGTATCTTGATGTTTGTATCTTATATTTTATTTATTTTTTAAAAAAATGTCCAAACAAACCCAACTCGAAAAATTAAATTTGGAAATATCCCAATGCACCCAATGCTCTCTTCGAGCTGGTTGCCAACGCGTGGTTTTTGGAACTGGAAATGCGCAAGCTAAAATCATGTTTATCGGTGAAGCACCTGGCAAAAAAGAAGATGAGCTAGGCATTCCTTTTGTTGGCAGCACTGGCAGAATTTTAGACAAAATGCTTGAGAGTATTCAGTTAAAACGTGGAGATGTCTATCTGACCAACCTTTGCAAATGTCGACCACCAGAAAATCGCGATCCACTTCCAACTGAAATCCAAACGTGCTCAACTTGGCTCGAAAAACAAATCCAACTTATCAACCCTGAAATAATTGTCACCCTTGGACGCTACGCTCTCAACTATTTTCTGCCCCAAGCCAAAATTTCGCAGGTACATGGAGACATTTCAGAAATAAATATTGAAAAAATTGGAAAAGTAAAACTTTTCCCCCTCCATCACCCCGCTGCCGCCCGCATCAATCGCCAGACCCGCGCCATCTTCACTCAAGATTTTCAAAAAATTCCAAATATTCTCAACCAAAACAAAAAAGAGTCTTAAAACTCTTTTTTATGTGGGCGGAGCGGGACTTTCGCGTCATTCGTTCGTCGTCACTCACTCATTCCTTGTCCTGAGCAGAGCTCGTTCGAGTCCTGTTTTTATTTTTTTCTTTGGTGGGCGGAGCGGGACTCGAACCCGCATGCCATAAATGACGCGACATTTTAAGTGTCGAATGTATACCAATTTCATCATCCGCCCAAATTTATTTTTTAATATTGCGTCCTCTATGTGAAGGCTTTAGACTGTGACAATTTGGACAAAGCACTATCAAATTTTCAATTCTATTATCTTTTGAGTCACCATTAATGTGGTGCAACTCCAATGGAAGTCTGTCATCTAAGGTTCTTTTATCCCAGCCACATTCTTCACAGCGCATGGGTTTTAAGTTTGCAGCGAATAATCTTTTTTTAAGCTTATAACTTTGAAAATAATTATCCTTTTTCAATATATCAACTAATGCAACCCTGGGCTTCACATCCAATTTTTTTCCTTTATTCCAAGCTTTCCCCGTAAAATGATTGGAGGATATTTTATATTCTTTTATATATTTACTTATCTGTGTATAATTCCCACCAGCCAATTTCAATCCTAACAATTTCAACACTTGCCTAATGCTTGTTGATTTTTTTACTGCTCCTCTTAATTCATCTTCAGTCCAACTTCTTTTATTGTTCATACTGGTATACGAATTTATACTGACAACTTTTTAAGTATACCATGCACCTTATCAAAAAACAATTTGAGGTCCGTACCAGATTTGAACTGATGTACACGGTTTTGCAAACCGCTGCCTAACCACTCGGCCAACGGACCTTTAAATTTTCTCAGCGTAGCCTCAGTCAAAAAACTGAGTTGTCCTCGAGTTCCTGGGTTCCTTTTTGGAACCCGCTCAATGCTCATTTGTTCGCATCAAGCCCGCTCCGCCAACGGACCTTTAAATTTTCTCTCCGCAATCATTGAACTTACCCAAGCTTACCAAGAATTAACTCCAGCGTCAAACAAAAAAACCTCGCCCAAGCGAGGTTTTTTGATTCCTTATTCCACAATTGTAGCATTCAAACTTCGTCTGCCAAAAGCAAACGCTTCCTTTTTGGTCTCCATGTAGATATCGATGTGGTTTCCCTTGATCGCACCCCCACGATCTTCACAGACAAAAGTTCCATAACCCTCAATTTTCAATTTGACTCCGAAAGGAAAGACTGACGGACAAGCAATGGTTCTGTTGGCTTTAACTTTAGCGCCAGAAGCCGTGATGCCCTTGCTGTTTCCACACTCATCAGCCGAAGCTGTGTAAGCAGAAGCATTGATAGTAAAAGGTTCAGTTGGAAGATTATCCCATCTTTCAACTTGTTTTGCTTTCCATTTGGCCAAAATTTCTTCGCTCTCAGGGTCTTCAACTGTTTTTACCTCATCGGTTGTTTTAGTCAATTCAGCAGCCAAGACTGGTTTAGGCAAAAGAAAATCTGGGACGCCACTAAAATTTATATTGGTTTTTGTATCAGGACTGGATGTTTCACTCGCCAAGGTTATTTCTGGAAGCATCATTGCTGCCAACCCCAACAAGATCAAAGCAATCTTGATGATACGCATTTAGTAATCTTTACTTGTTAACCGGCATTTACCCTGCACTTTCCGCAAATGACCAGGCCGACAACTCCAAAATTGTCAACTTAAAAACTTAGCACACCAACCGCCTTCTGTCAACCCTAAATTGCACTTTTTGGCTCAGATAAAGCTTTTCTCCACCAAAAAAGAGGCCCCCAGGCCTCTTTTTCATGACTTTATCAGTCCTATCTGTCGAATTTGTCCTATTGATTTTTAAATTGAATAAAATTTCTCCTTTGGAGCCTTGCAAATAGGGCAACTGTCAGGAACAGTTCCTTCGAAAAGCTCTCCGCAAACACTGCAAATGTGATATTCGGTCTCTGGAATATCATTGCCAGCCTCAACTGCCTCGAGTGCCTTTGTGAAAACTGCTTGATGAGTTTTTTCAACTTCATTGGCTCCAAAGAAGCTCATCTTAGCTCCAGCCTCGCCTTCTCGATCAGCCTCATCAATAAACTGAGGATACATAGTTTCAATTTCATAAGTTTCCCCAGCAATCGCCGCTTTGACATTTTCAATTGATGATTTCACTTCCCCTGTAGCATTAAAGTGCTTGAGCGCATGAATAGTTTCTCCTTCTGCCACAACCCTGAAAAGCTTGGCTAAATTAGTTTTCCCCTCGGCCTCGGCAACTTTGGCAAAAGCCAAATATCTGCGATTAGCTTGTGACTCTCCGGCAAATGCCGCTTTCAGATTTTCTTGTGTCTTTGACATATTGTTTTAAAAATAAAAAATTAAAAATATTAAAATTGAATAAATTTTAAAATTATCATCCGTCTTATTTGTCCTATCTTTCCTATCCGTCGCATCCATCCTATTGATTCTGTCCTATCCCACCTACCAACTACTACGCCTCAACCCCAGAAAAATTCCATCAACCAGCTTTTAGCTATTCAATTGAATCCAGGATTTCCTCAATTTGCTGTTTTTTCTCAGCCTCAACGTCCTTGATCAATTTTGCAAAAAATTCCACCACCACATCCCGAAAAACCAGATCTGTCAAACTCTTGATTTCTTCTGGGCTATAATTTTTGAGCAAAAAATCAGCCAAATCGTCTTTGTTTTGAATTTCTTCGCCAAGAACGTCTTCGCTATTCGCCAAAGCTTGCGCCACCACATCCAACAAAAGTCTTTCCCCCAGGGCGTCCATCTGCTGCAAACTTTCTTTCTCAGAAAATTCCAAGATTTTGAAAATCTCCCTAAGCTTTTTCCGATTTTGCACATCTATTTCCATAAATTTTTCTTCAGTTTAAAAATTATTCCCACAATAAAAGTATTCTAACAAATAAATTCAAACTCGCCAATAAAATAGGCTAGCACACAAGGCGCTAGCCAAAGAATACTCTTTTATCAAGATAGGACAGTATCTCTTTTCTTAAAAGAAAGTATCCTCCAACTCCCAACACAGAAAAAATAGGAGCAAATTCACAAACAACAAAAATAAGCAGAGCTAAAGCAACCAACCCAACTAAGCCGAAAATCAATACTAGCATTTCATCAAAGAAACGCTCGTCTTGATAATCTTCTTTCATTGTCATTGCAACGATAATTAAAGCTGGACCCCAAAATGCTACTTTGATTATTTTTTTCATAGCAAACCCCTTGGGTTTGAGTTAAAAGATCAATCCTTGATTTCCTAAAATCTAGCAACAATCAAAGACTTAGTCAATCAAAAAATTGGCCCAATCACTGAGGCCAATCTTTGAAATAATTTGGGAAGCTAGCCAGGAACTATAACAATTCTAAAGAATTTTCTCCCAACCACTTTTTGAATTTTTCAACAAAATCAGCAAAGATTAGAAAGTTGTGTTCTTCTCTTTCCTTCTCATCCATTTCCGCATATGACAATCCACCTTTTGTCAGTGACAAAAAATTTGAAGATGGATAACCATTTGTCTCAACTTCGGAAAAATGATCCATCACATATCCCCTGCCTTCGGCGCATTCGACTCCTTCGGCATTATTTTCAGGATTAAAATATGCCAATGCATAATTGAAAATAAATTGCCTATCCTCCTGCGGATACTTTTTGAAAATTTCCTTCCAAGTTTCCAGCAACTGCGCATCCGTCAATTCCTTCCCACCCTTAGCAAGTCTTCGAGCATAAACCCCTGGCTGTTCACTTTCTGGCAAAAAATTTGTCATCAAGGATTCATCCACTGCCACCGTGATCAAACCTGAAATTTTGCCATAGGTTCTCGCTTTTTTCAGCGCATTTTCAATATTAGTTTCGCAGTCTTCTTCAACTTTTTGAGTGATTTTCAAATCACTCAAAGAAACCACTTCCAAGTCAGGAACTGATTTCAAAATCTTCCCATATCTTTCCAATTTTGCCTGATTGTGTGTTGCCAAGAGTATTTTCATAGCAACTTTATTATATCATATCCAAGAAAAAAGATGGCTCATTACGCGAAAAACACCTATTACAAAATAGGTGTTTTTGAAAATATCCTTATTTTTTAAATCTTTAGACCAACTGTCTGGCTTTTCCATAAGCGTCCGCGGCTTTGATGGCGGCAAAAACTGCTTCGGGAGTTATTGGTACCAATTCATTGTAAATCGTTTCACCTTCAGCGCAAGCTCGGGTTGCAACTTTCATCAAATCTTCGTCACTTGGATCAACAAGTCCAACTTGAGCCAAAGTGGTTGGAAGTCCAATTGATTCACAAAAATCATAAACTTCGTCAATAAATTCCGCCGGCTTGTCTGTCAGAAACAGTGAGGTCACCACCCCGATTGAAACTTTCTCACCGTGAAAATATTTGTGAGTCGGTTCGAGCATCGTCAAACCATTATGTACTGCGTGACATGAAGCGATTCCGCCACTTTCAAATCCCAAGCCGCTAAGCAAAGTGTTAGCCTCAACCACTTTTTCAAAAGCAGGCGTCACAGTGTTGGCATCATTGGAAACTTTAGCGATATATCCAAATTCCAGCAAGGTGTCAAAGCAAAGTTTGGCCAAAGCATACGCAGTCATTGAACCTTTTTCCCCAGCAAAATTGTTGGCATATTTTGTTTGGCATGACGTTGCTTCCAACCAAGTTGAAAGGGCGTCGCCCATCCCTGAAACCAAAAATCTAGTTGGCGCATTGGCAATCACGCTTGTGTCAACCAACACACTGTTTGGGTTGGTCGGCAAAAACAAATATCGATCAACCACACCTTCATCAGTATAAATCACTGAAAGCGCGCTGCATGGAGCATCGGTGGAAGCAATGGTTGGTGCGATGATGACTGGCAAAGAAAGATTGTGAGCCACTGCTTTGGCGGTGTCAATTGTCTTGCCACCACCGACTGCAATCACAACTTGTGAGCCAGCCGTTTTGACCAATTCAATAATGCGATTGATTTCCTTATCTGAGCATTCTCCACCGAATTTCTCAAAAATAATTTCAACTTCTTTTTCAATTTCCGCTTTATATCCTGGAATAATCGAATCAACTGCAAACGGATCGCAAACTGCAAAAGCTTTTTTCCGAAGCGAGCTGCTTCTTTTCCCAAGCGATTAAGTGCCCCTGCTCCCTGGACGTAGCGCCCCGGGAAAATACTTGCTTGAATCATTTTTGTTTTTGGCCTTACAAAGAAATTCCACAAAGTGGAAGCGACTTGAAGACAATTTAAAAATAAAAAAAAGACGCGTGCGTCAAGCACCCGTCTTTCAACTTTTCCATTGTAGCATAAAATTTACAGCTTGTCCACCCAAGAAATTTTTTTGTCAACGTTTTTTAGAAATGTCACCCGAGTGATTTTTTTATTTTTGCTAAATTAAAAACACTCAATATAAAGATGAGTGTTTTTAATCACTGGAGCGGGTGAAGGGAATCGAACCCTCGTATTCAGATTGGCAACCTGACGTACTAACCATTGTACTACACCCGCATTTCAAATTATGCTGTGCCGCGTGATCATGGGCAACTTCTAATGTGTCCCCGTAAAATAATTTTTTGAAAAAAAATTGTCACGGGGCGCTTAAATCATTCGCTAATGCTCATGATTTTACGCGGTGGGTCCTGCTGGAATCGAACCAGCGACCAAGCGGTTATGCATCTCACTATTGCTTTCGCAACTCCTTTCGAATTTGTGAGCTGGACTATCCCTTCATCCCAAAAGGATGTCTGCCATCTAGTCTCTACACCTTCCCACATCGAAACATGGGCTTGGCTCGGGATTGTCATGGCGCAAAGCCAGAAGATTTCCCCGAATTTGACAGATAATCGCTTGAAAATTACTTCTCAAACAGCCCTACAAAATTCATCCGTGTTATATTTACTAAAAAAAATAATAGCTCAATATAATTTAGAATGAACTATTTGAGCCGCCTGCTCTAACCGCTGAGCTAAGGACCCTTTTTTCTATCTTTTTCTTTTCTGTGCCTGGGGAGAGAATTGAACTCACGACACGAGGATTTTCAATCCTCTGCTCTACCACTGAGCTACCCAGGCCCAATAAATCGTCGCAAAGCGACTCCTTAATTTCAAATTTAAAATTTCAAATTTAAAATTATTTTTTTACCATGTGGGTGATACTGGACTCGAACCAGTGACCCCTTCTTTGTAAGAGAAGTGCTCTAGCCAACTGAGCTAATCACCCTAACTGGAAAATTTCTAATTTCCAATTTCTAATTTCTAAACAAATCAAAATTACCAAATTTTCAAATGTTTTAAAAAAATTAATTCATTTGAATATTAAAATTTGTTTGAAAATTGTGAATTGAAAATTGAAAATTATTTTAGTGTGCCCCAAAGGGGACTCGAACCCCTATGCCGATTAAAGCCATGCACCTCAAGCATGTGTGTATACCAATTCCACCATCGGGGCATTCTTTTTTGAAAAATCAAAAAAGACTTTATCCTGTTCGATTGTGCACACTTGCTTAGGCAACTTTTTCTTCCTCCTTAACTTCTTCAACTGCAACTTCTTCAACTTTCTTTGTTTTTGCAGCTGGAGTTTTCTTATCAGCTTCTGCAAGCTTAGCAGCATCAGTGAATTTCATTTTGAGAGATTTAGCGCTTCTTTCGCGAACAAAGTATAGTTTTGAACGACGCACTTTGGCACGCTTAAGCAATTCAATTTTTTCAATATTCGGTGACTCAACTGGCACCACAATTTCAACTCCAAAACCATTGGAAACTTTTCGCACTGTGATCATTTTTGAAGAACTTTGAGCACCCTTGATAGCAATAATCATCCCTTCAAAAACCTGCACCCGTTCTTTTCCACCTTCAACAATCTTTCGAAAAACCTTAACCACATCCCCAGCCCTAAATTTAGGCGCCTCAGATGTTTTTTGACTTTTATTAAATTCAACCAATTTATTATTCATACCCAGTAGTAGAAATTCAAATGAGCTCTGCTCAAAAAAACCTACGGATTCTATTATTCTTAAATTAAGTTCGCTTTTTAAAATTTATCTCAATAATTGCACCAATTTTGAATTCTCACTACTGGGCATAACGTTATATCCCCTTCCCGCATTCAGTTGCTCTCAGGCAAACCCAAAATCGGCTCTAGGAAACTTCATTTAAACAAATTAAAAAGCTTTTCCATCATACTAGTAAAAAGGTTTTCCGTCAACCCAGGTGCAAAATTGTTATATTGTCACATTGTTACATTGTCATTTAGTAAGCATTTGGCCCATAAGGTAATGGAATAAACCAGAAAAATAAAGTACGAGCTTTTTTAACTTTTTTCTTTCAGCCTAGCCAAAAATTGGGCAAAATCCTGAGGCATTTTCGCCTCAAAATCGCAGTGCTTTCCATCCAGCTCAAATGCCAAGCTTTTTGCGTGCAAAAGTTGTCTTTTCACCAAAACCTCTTTCTTATTTTTTGAAGTTTTGCTTCCATAAATCAAATCCCCCACAATCGGATGACCCAAGGAAGCCAGATGCACTCTGATCTGATGCATTCTGCCAGTTTTGGGAAAAACTTCCAATAAGGCAAAATTTTCGTATTGCTCAATAACTTTATAGTTCGTTACCGCTTGCCTGACTTTGGTCTTGGTATTTTCTCTGGCGATCAATTGTTTGCTAAAGCCAGCCGACCTTGCCAATGGTTTGTCAATTGTCCCACTTTCACTTTCCATAACACCTTTAACCACAGCTAAATATTTTTTTTCAATATTTCTATCCTTAAAGAGTTTTTTCAATTCATCAAAAACATTTTTGCTTTTTGCAATCACCATCACCCCAGAAGTGTCCTTATCCAGTCGATGCACAATCCCTGGGCGCAAATAAGCGTCAACCGTTTCGTCGTGAACTTCAGAAATTTCAGGATACTGAGCAATCAAAGCATTAGTCAAAGTGTCAGTCTGCGCACATTCACTCGGATGAACCTGAAGCCCGGTTGGTTTGTTAATGACTAGGATATTTTTATCTTCAAAAATAATTTCGAGCTTGATTTTATCATTCGGCAAAAGCTTTTTTTGCTGTCCATCAAAGCCTGCTATTTCAATTTCATCATTTTCCTCCAACTTATAGCTCGGCTTTGGCTGCCTACTATTAACCAAAACAAAGCCTTTTTTGATGTTATCCACAACTTCTCCCCTGGAATACAAAAAAAACTCCTCTGCCAGGAATTTATCAAGCCTTTTGCCAACATTTTCAATTCCAATTGTTATTTTTTCCATATGTGCCTTGGGGGAGACATCTCACGTCGCTTCGCTCCTTGAAACCCAGCGGTTTCAAAACTTCCGCCACGGGGAAATATCTTTCCCCGACCCCCTTGATAGTTCTCGTCTTTTTTATTATATCTTCTGTGCCTTGGGGGAG
>CAIOVI010000037.1 GCA_903861715.1 uncultured bacterium | reverse complement strand
TGTGGAGTTGATGGGAATTGCACCCATGTCCAAATCATTCATTTCAAAATCCTCTACAAGTTTAGTTTGTTTCACCCCCGACGAATCGGGATACGAAGTTGCGCAGTAGGAAACAAACAAAACCCACGCATTTCGTTTTCAGAGTTGTTTTGCTTGTTGCGTCTGAAAAACCGCATCAAGCTATCCTCATGATTGACACCGAGCTCTGCGTATGAGAAATCAGCAGTTCGATGGTTTCAGCCTAAGCTAAAACAGGAGAGAAACTAGCAAATGCTTGCGCAAATGTAGCTTTCGCCTTTGATATGAAGTTTGCACTTATATCTTCGCCACACTTTTTACGATGACAGCAGCGGTGATCGACTTGCATATTTTGAAAAGTACAACCTGTCGAAACTAAACAACCCCAACCCGCAACACTCAAAGAGAGTAGAGGGCTGGGAGTGTCAAATTATATTTTTTAAAAGTAAAACAATTTTGTGATTTTTCAGTTGCGGGAATTTTTAATTTTAAATTTCAAATTTTTAATCAAATTTTAATGATAAAATGTTTTAATATTAAATCATTTCAAATTTTAAATTTTAAATTTCAAATTCTCAAAAACGCCTAAGCATTTTTGAGCGCTCGCTCTATGTTTCTTTTTGACTCTTTTTTTGCAATATCCGATCTTTTATCAAAGGCCTTTTTTCCGCGACCTAGAGCGAATTCCAACTTGATGAGTCGTTTCTTAGTATACACACGGAGAGGCACTAATGTCAAGCCTTTGGTGTGCAATTTGCCAATCAGTGAGCGGATTTGCGCTTTGTGCACCAAAAGTTTGCGCGAGCGGGTCGGGTCATAACTCAGGGAGACCTTGGCAAAAGGGTAGGGCGGGATGTTGGCATTGGTCAAAAGCAGTTCGCCTTCGTGGAGGGTCACAAAGCTTCCTTTGAGGCTCAAATGGCCGTTTTTGACCGATTTAACCTCGGCCCCAGTCAACACTAAACCAGCCTCGAAATGATCCGATAGCTCGTAGTCAAAATTTGCTCTTTTGTTGAATGCAATAGTGCCCATATCTTCATTTTGCCCTAAAAGTGGAGAAAAATCAATAATCCTACAAATATACAAATTGGCTACAAATTTACAAAATCTATGAATGTCTAATCCTGGAGTGAGTGAAATCTTTCACTCACTCCAGGCACACAAAAACCCGCCTTTCGGCGGGCTATCTTTGTGTCCTTGGCAAGAATCGGCCGCGACTAAATTTTTGCCGTCGCAAAAATTTGTCTGGCCACCGCCTCGCATTTTTGTCTGCTGACAAAAATTGCTCCGGCGTTCGATTCCTGACGTGAGTGAAATCATTCACTCACTCCAAGCACACAAAAACCCACCTTTCGGCGGGCTATCTTTGTGTCCTTGGCAAGAATCGAACCTGCGACCTTCTGGACCGCAACCAGACGCTCTATCCACTGAGCTACAAGGACATTAAATTTTATCCACTGCCTGTCCGCCTTGGGCGGAAGCTACAAGGATAAAATGGCTATTTTTTACTACGAAATTTAGTATATAGGATTAACTGAAAAAGTAAAGGCAATATCATTTAAACATATAAAAATGTAATCATCTAAGCATCTAAACATTTAAACATACGAACATGTAATCATTTAAACATACGAACATTTAAGCATCTAAACATCTAAACATCTAAACATCTAAACATCTAAACATTTAAACATGTAAGCGTTTAATCATGGAAATATTTGAGCATTTTGTTTGTATGTTTGCATGTTTGTATGATTGTATGACCTAGATATGCAAAATTCTTTCGAGGGTGTCGACGAAGCTGGGCTCTTGTTTGATTTCGGGAATGAAAGGAAGCAACATCTCACGCAGGTGCACTGGGTCTTCGTTTTCCAAGGGAATGTGCACAAAGGGGAGCATGGCGGCTTTGGTGTGCAGACTGATCAGTTCCATATGATGGGGTTCATAAAAAACCCAGAAAGAATGAATGTTTTCAAAAAGATACATGTCTTTGTCGGCGATGATTCCTTCGTTGGTGATGGTGAAAGTCACAAGGCGGGGCTCTTTTTGCAGGTGGATATAGCCGACGATGCCAATCAGAATGAAAGTAATGGCCATAATTGGGCCATTGGTAAACATCGCATAGGTGATGATGGCCAGCAAGAAAGCTCCTGCCAAAAGATACCAGCGATTGGATTTTTCATAAACTTCAAATTCTGGCGCTTGCCACTGGTGCAGAATTTCACCTCGAGGTTCTTCGGCATTTTCAGTTTCCTGTTCTCGAAAATTTTCCTTTGGGGTTTGAGGTGGCGAATATGGTGGGATGCGCCGACCGTCTTCTTTTGGTTTTTCAATAAATTGTCGCAAGTCAACTGGCATAGGTTTTTTCGTTGTTACTTTTACTGACTTAACTTTAGCATAAACCTTGGGTTGTTCAAAATTTTTTCAAGTAAGCAAAAAAACACCAAAAGGTGTTTATTTTTTGAGGAAGCAGTGAGATTCGAACTCACGATGGGTCTCCCCATGACAGTTTTCAAGACTGTTGCCTTCAACCACTCGGCCATGCTTCCTTAATATTTTTTTCAAAAATGCAAAAATTTGAATGACCTCGGGTTCCTGGGTTTCTTTTGAAACCCGTCAAATGCTCTTTTTTCGCATTTGACCCACTCGGCCATGCTTCCAATTTATTCTAGATTTTCAAATAAATATTTTATTCTTTCTCTCCCCTTTCCAGATTTTACAAATTTTTCTTCTCTTCTTGCATCTTTTTCATTCACAAACGCTTCATAATAAACAAGTTTCCATGGCCTATTATTTTTTGTAAACTCAGAATTTCCAGAATTATGCTCCACAACTCTTCTACGTAAATCCGCAGTAAATCCTTTATACAATTTGCTATTTTTCTTACTTTTTAGAATATATACGTAGTACATAAGCCACAAGAAATAATAACCACTCTCCGCCCAAGGCGGATCCGCCTTGGGCGGAGGCCATGCTTCCAATTTATTTTTTTCAAAAATACAAAAAACTGAGGGCCTCGAAATTAAAGCCTGGTTTTTTGGAGGAGAAGGAGGGATTCGAACCCTCGAGGGCGGTTAAGCCCTGCCTCGTTAGCAGTGAGGTACTTTCGGCCTCTCAGTCACTTCTCCATATCTATTTACTTCGTAAATTCAAAAATTTGTGGACTTCGGGCCGCCCGGGTTTCTTTTGAAACCCGTCTGATGCTCGCACACTCGCATCCGACCCTCTCAGTCACTTCTCCATATCTATTTACTTTGTAAATTCAAAAATTTGTGGACTTCGGGCCGCCAGGGTTTCTTTTGAAACCCGTCTGATGCTCGCACACTCGCATCCGACCCTCTCAGTCACTTCTCCAAAATCACTCATTTACAAAATTTAGATTAACAGATAATTTTATAAATATCAAGAGTCAGCTTCGGGGTGGCTTTACGATGGGTGCCTTGTTTGAGTTCCAAAGTGGGTTATAATGAAAATACCTAACAATAACCTAAAAACTTTATGATTATCAACGCAATCAAAAAACGTCGGAGCTTTCGAACTTACAAAAGTGATTCGGTTTCAGATGAGATGATAAATGAGATTATCAAAGCTGGGCAATTTGCACCGAGCGCGATGGGCAGAAGTGCGGTTGAGTTTATTGTGATCAGAGATCAAAAAATCAAGGAAGCAGTTTTTGAAGTTATTGATCAGGACTACATCAAAACCGCGCCGGTGCTGATTGCGCCGGTCGCCACCGATCAATCTGTTTTGCCAGTGCAGGATCTTTCCATCGTTTCCGAAAATATTTTTTTGCAAGCTGCCGAGCTTGGGCTTGGCAGTGTTTGGAAAAATCTGACGCCAGTCTGGGAAGAAAAAGTCAAAGAAATCCTTGGCGTGCCCAAAAATTTTCGTATGATTGATATCATTCCAATCGGTTTTCCTGCCGAGGAAAAACCCGAGCACAGCGACGAAGAGTTTAAAATTGAGAAAATTCATCAGGAAAAGTGGTAAAAATTTAAGACTATGAAAAAAATCTATTATCGAAAATTGATACGGGACAAAATTCCGGAAAAGATAATTAATCGGGGAAGCGAGCTTGAAACTCGCAAACTTTCAAAAGTTGATTTTTTGAAAGAGCTTTTGAAAAAAGCTGGGGAAGAGAGCAGTGAACTTTTGCAAGCTAAAAACAAAAGCCAGTTTATTGAGGAAATTGCTGATGTTCTGGATGTGATTGAAGAAATTTTAAAACTGAAAAAAATTACTTCAGCAGAAATTGCCAAACAGCAACAGAAAAATTTTGAAAAGAAAGGTGGCTTTGAGAAAAGGTTGTTTCTTGTTTGGTCTTCTGATGATGGCTACAAAACAAATGGAAGACTGGGGAGGAAATAAAAAAGCATCAGGACTGTAACATGGCAATGTTGCCATAGTCCTGATGCTAAACGTAATGTCTTGAAGTTTTTATTCCAGCATTGCTGAAAGTTTTTCAATGAGTTTCTGAGCTTCTGATTGTCTTAGCTCCTCTGTCTGTTGTTCGTCTGGAAGTTTGTTTATTACATATTTGTCAACATATCCTTTTGCCCAAAAGGGTACATATTCATCATCGTCTTGCAGAATAAGCGAAAGTAGAATTCCTATTTCATATGCGTCACCACCATTGACGGCATAGTTTTTTATCTTTTGGAGATTTTTCCTCAAAACCCCCGTTTTCGAAAGTGTTCCTTTTAGAGTTTTCATAATCATCCCATGTTTTAAATGTTCTAAATTAGACTAACTTTTAACCTTAAATAAACTTCATAATAGTTTATGCCTTTCCAGCTTAGCTGTCAAGCATTTTGCGGTCCATTTTTCTTTACTTTTGCTGTTGTTTTGCTTACCTTGAAAGTGCGATATAATGAAAATATGTAAGGTTGATAAATAACAATAACAACAATTAATATGACCGAAGAAATTTTCGAGAGAAGTTTGGAAATCAAAGCAGTGCAAGCAGGAAACATCGCTAGCATTGTTGGAGCTTGGTGGAAAGAGATTTCAAAAGAAGCGAAATCGCCAGCGACTCCTGGCAAACTTTATGCGATTGGGAACTATTTGGTTGAGCTCGTGAAAAATTCTTTGAGCGATGGAAAAGGTGATGGAAAAGTCACGGCCATTTTTGACAGCGAAAAAGTGAAAATTGTGATTGATGATTTGGGCAGCGGCGAAAAAGAAATCAATTTAAATGTGAAAGGCGACTATGGCATGAAAGAATCAATTGAATATTTCGACGTTTTCACGGTTGAGTCAAAAGGCCGAAAATACGAAAAAAACTTTCGCAATATGGTTGAGGAAACCGACGATAGTGACCTGTATGTTGGCTCAAAACTCACCATTGTTAAATATCACATCACGCCAGTTGAGGAAGAGGAGCAAGCTTATCACTCAAACAGAAATTTTGGCGAAAGGATGTAGCGAGAAATAAAAAAACTGAGAATTGAAAAAAGTGTGACAGAAGTCTGCGACCGCAGACTTCTGTCACACTTTTAAAATCAAAAAATATTTGGTAAAATTAAAATAAATCCATGCTTAATATTTTAATTTAAAAATATGGCTAGCAAAACTTTTCTTAAACAGGCTCAGAAGCACATCCTTAAAAGCGTACCAGCGGTTAATGACTATATTTGTGCCACTCTTTGGGAATTAGGCGAGGCGACTTCGCAGTCATTTTTCTCTCCAAAATATTCCTTCACAAAACCAACAAGAATGTTGTTTGGATTTGAAACTGGTTTCGAAAATAAGAAAATCAGCAAAAATACAATCAGAAAAAATCTGGAAAGATTGATCGCACAGGGAATTGTGAAAAAGAAAGGCAGTATCTTTTCGCTAAGTGTAAGGGGAATAAAATTGTTTGAAAGTATTGGTTTGCGCAGAAAAGTTTTAGCAAAAAAATGGGATGGAAAATATCGACTTGTAATTTTTGATATTCCGGAAAAAAATAGAGCAGATCGGAATTGGTTGCGAGGGGAACTTTATCTTCTGCAATATGAGCAGCTACAAGAAAGTGTTTTCATTAGTAAGTTTTCTTTAACAGAAGACATAATCGTTGAAATTCAAAAAAGAAAGATGAATAAATTTGTGAATTATCTTTTAGTTGACAAAATTTTTGATTATTCAAAAATTGATAAAAAGGGTGGAAATAAATGAAATTATTTTCCAAAAAAAGTGTGACAGAAGTCTGCGGTCGCAGAGATGTGTCACACTTCTAAAATTAAAATTTGTCTGGTAGGATAAAAAGAGGAAATATCTTAAATTGTATAATTTAGCCGTATGTCGAATATTGACCAAAAAGTCTATCATATCATTGGAATGAGTCCTGGGAATAGCTATTTTAAAGATGAGGAAATTAGTTATCTTTTGAAGACCATTGTGGAACGGTTTGGCAGAGTAGCCATTTTGGTGGCTGACATTCCTGCCATTTCAACTTATGTGGCTTTTGGTTATCCAGAAAATCGAGCGCGCAGAGATAAAGCAATTCCAAAAGGAAATGCTTTGAAAAATAGGGTTTTGAAGGTAGCAAAGGAGTTAGGCTATTTGAATGATATTGTGAGAATTATTGATTGGGAGGGTGAAGTTGAAAATAATCCTGACTATAAGGAGAAATACGCGCAGGTTTTGGACCTATATAAAAATAATAAAAAATTTCACGCTGTCGCGAGTTTGACAACGCGAAAAGTTTTAGAAGGTGGCGAACGAAAGATTGAAGATTTGGAAAAATCAACTGACATAGCTGTTCACTATCTGCTTTCAGAGTTGGCATTTTTGGAATTCGCGCCGCAATTTCTCAAAACTCAAAAGGCTGTTTATGTTTATCATAAAAATTGGGAGGTTTACGAAAGCTATGTTTCTGGAAAATTCGACGATATAGTTAGGAATCAACTAGATTTTCTGCTGATTGAAAATCCGTATGAAACATATAACCCAATCTGGGGGCTGGAGGATGATCAGGAAGATGAGAGTTTTGCGGATGTTTTGGATAGGATAGAAAAAACAAAAATCTTGCGAGTTGGTTTTATCAATTATCCGCCAGCTTTTATTCATAATGAAGAGCGCAATGCTTTCTCGGGAATATTTTTTGAGATTATTTCTTTGATTTCTGAAAAATATAGTTGGCAAGTTCGTTGGACTGAAGAGGTTGGTTATGGGGTGATTATTGAAGGTTTGGAAAGCAATCGATTTGATATGTTTGGCAGCACTGCTTGGCCGACGCCAGAGCGAAAGGTAAAGGCTGATTTTTCAATGTCACTATATAAAAGCCCAGCTTTTGCCTGGGTTCGCGCTGACTATGGAAAAACCATTGAAGAAATTCGTGGTGATAAAAATATTCGGGTGGCCGTGATTGAAAATGACATCACGGATTCAATTGTGAAAGCTGACTTTCCAAACAATCGACAAGTCGGAATTCCGCAATTGGACAGCGTGATGGGAGCTCTAAAATTTGTGGCTGAGGATAAAGCAGATTTTACATTTACGGAACCTTGTATTGTTGAAAGTTTTAACAAAAATTCAGCGGTTGAATTGGTGCCAATTCCAGCAAAGCCAATTAGGGTTTACGAAAATCCTTTCATTTTTAAATTAGGCGAAAAGAGACTAAAAGATTTCTTGGATACTGAGCTAAATATTTTGAAACAAAATGGAACAATCACAACCCTTATAAAGAAATACACCGAAAGTTCGGATGCCCTTATAATGGAATAATAAAGTGTGACAGAAGTCTGCGACCGCAGAGATGTGTCACACTTTTTGAGGGTATGTTTATTTGGGATAAATATTTATAAATTTTATTATGATTGGATTTTTTGATTCTGGCTTTGGAGGCCTGACTATTTTAAAGGAAGTGGAAAAGGCTTTGCCGAATTATTCCT
The DNA here is from genome assembly GCA_903861715.1 of uncultured bacterium. Taxonomy (GTDB): domain Bacteria; phylum Patescibacteriota; class Minisyncoccia; order Moranbacterales; family GWC2-37-73; genus CAIPMZ01. The sequence continues at coordinate 46,290 of CAIOVI010000037.1, read as the reverse complement.
ATATTTATTTGGGTGATAATGCTCGAACTCCTTATGGGAATCTTTCTCAAGAAAAAATTTATCAATATACCTGTCAGGGTGTTGAGGAGTTGTTTCGGCGAGGAGCTAATCTTATCATTTTAGCCTGTAACACATCCTCAACTATGGCATTGAGAAGATTGCAGCAGGAATATCTTCCAGATAAACATCCTGGCAAAAAAGTTTTGGGAATAATTATTCCGACTGCGGAAGAAATGATTGGGACGAGAAATGTTGGAATTTTTGCAACCGAGGCAACTGTTTCCTCGTGTGCTTATTTGGCTGAAATTTCAAAGTTTAATCCGCAGGCGAAGGTTTTCCAACAAGCTTGTCCTTTGCTGGTACCGATTATTGAGGCTGGAAATTTTGAACAACTTGATAGCGTTGTTCAGGAATATGCGCAAGAGCTTTTCGAAAAAAGTATTTCAATGGATGCTATAATTTTGGGGTGCACGCATTATGCAATAGTCGAAAAAACTTTTCGTAAATATCTTCCAGATGGGATTAAAATATTTTCTCAAGGAGAAATTGTCGCAAAAAAACTAAAAGAGTATCTCGATCGGCATCCTGAATTTAAAGATAAGTTAAAGGAAGGGGGAAAGAAAATATTTTTAACGACTGAAAATTCACCACATGTCCAAGCGTTGGCGGAATTATTTTATGGTGAGAAAATTGACTTGTTTGTTATTTCGTTGAGTTAAATGATTAATAAACTTTTTACTGTTTTGCTAATTAGAAAATAAAAGTGTGACAGAAGTCTGCGACCGCAGACTTCTGTCACACTTTGTTGAGAGAGTTTTTTTGTTTTGGTAGTTCTTTGCTGGGGTTTGGTTTGATTTTTGGAGTGTGTTAAGCTTGGATAGGATTTCTGTAATAAATTAGTCAAAATTTAAAATAAATGAAAATTCAAAAAGATAAGTTGATTATAATGGCGACGGTGTTTATTGATGTCTTGGGAATTGGGATTATTATTCCGGTTTTGCCTTTTTATGTGGAGAGTTTTGGGGTTTCTTCTTTTGTGGTGACGTTGCTTTTTTCAGTTTTTGCGCTTTTTTCTTTTGTGAGCGGGCCATTTTTGGGAGCACTTTCAGATCGCATTGGCAGAAGACCGGTTTTGATTTTGAGCATTGCCAGCACAGCTTTGGGTTGGTTTGTGTTTGCCGGGGCCAATGCGGTCTGGGTTTTGTTTTTGGGGCGCATCATTGATGGAGCAGCAGCTGGAAATTTTCCGATTGCTCAAAGTTATTTGGTGGATATTGCCAAGGATGACAAAGAACGAACATCAAATTTGGGAATCATTGGGGCAGTTTTTGGCATTGGATTTATCATCGGGCCATTTTTGGGTGCGATGCTTAGTGCTATTTCTCCAGCTTTCCCCTTTTGGTTTGTGGGAGTCTTGGCGCTGCTTAACATGGTTGGCGCTTGGTTCTTTTTGCCAGAAACTCATCACAACAGAACAGTTTCTGAAAAGAAAATTGAAATCAATCCCTTTTTGCCACTGCTTCGAGCTGCCAAAGATAAAACTTTGAGTTTGAGATATTTTTCTTTTTTTCTTTATGGGACTGCCTTTGCTCTCATGAACGGAATTTTCTCGCTTTTTGTGAAAGAACTTTTCGGTTGGTCGGCTTGGGTGATAGGCTATATTTTTGCTGGCATGGGAATTATTTTGGTTTTCAACCAAACTGTTTTTCTGAAAAACATTTGGCTCAAATATTTCACGGAAAAACAATTGGAAGTTTGGTTCTTTCCAGTTATGGCGGGAAGCTTTCTCTTGATGGATTTTAAGAGTCCAATTGTTTTTATTTTCGGTGTAATTTTGATTACCTTTTCTCAATCAACTTTGCGGGTGGTGCTTTCGAGCGCTATTGCCAAGGCTGGCGGAGCCAATCGTCGAGGGGAAGTGATGGGAATCATGTCTTCGATTTTGTCAGTCTCGATGATTGTCGGACCGCTTGTTGGTGGGGTTTTGTTTGTCAGGAATTTGCATTGGCCGTTTTTGCTCAGTGCAGTTTTGCTGATGGTGGCTTTTGGGCTAGCTAAGCAATGTTGCGAGAATGAAAAAATCTCGCAGCTGGAAAAAGTCGAAGTGATGGGGTGAAAAAAGAAAGGGAATAAGGGGAATGAGGGGAGGAAGGGAACTAGAGAGAAATAAGGGGAATAAGAGGAAAAGAAATAATGTGTCATCTGGCGTCGGCCGTGGAATCAGGACACAGTGGGGGAATAAAAAAAGGGGGGGGATAAAAATATTATGATTGAGGTTGAAAGGAAATTTAAATTAGATGAAGCAGAAAAAGAAAGCTTGTTGGCGGGCGCAATTTTTGTCGGTGAAAAAACTTTCACGGATGCCTACTTTGACACCGAGGATTTTACGCTCTCGAAAAATAATATTTGGCTGAGAAAAAGAGATAAAGAATTTCAATTAAAATTGCCCGTCCTTCAAGGGGAGAAATTGCAGACTACTCAGTTTCAAGAAATTTCGGGCGCTGAAAAAATCAGGGAAATTTTTGCGGTGGCGCCAGTGTTGGATTTTGAAACTGACATCAAGGCCTTTGGCTATGAAATTTTTTGCCGACTCAAGACAACTCGCAGAAAATATCAAAAAGAAGGTCTTGCAATTGATTTAGATGTGGCAACTTCTGACTTGCCAGGTGAGCAAGATTTTTGTTATCAAGTTGCTGAAGTGGAGTTGTTGGTTGAAAATAAAACTGAGACCTTTCAGGCCACCGAGAAAATTGAAAATTTTGCCAAAAAAAATCAGCTCAAGGCTGAAAACATTCGGGGCAAAGTAGCGGAATATCTTTTTCAGAAAAAACCAAAGCACTTTGCAGCTTTGGTGGAGGCGGGAATTGTGGAAGCTGAAACATAAAAGAAAAAATTTTGCCAAATTATTGAAATACAAGGGGAAATAAGGAGAGAAAAGAAGAAAGAAAAAAGTGTCATCTGACGTCGGCCGTGGGATTATGACACAAAGCAAGAAGTGGGAAAGTTGGGTGGGAAAGTTTGAGCGGTTAGGGATGTTGGGGTGGAGGTAATTATTTTTGCTTGTATTCTTGCCGGGCGATAACGGCGCCGTAGATTTCTTTGGCCCCGGCTTTTTTGAGGACGCGGGCGCATTCAAAAATTGTAGAACCAGTGGTGGTGATGTCATCAATCAGCAGGATCCTTTTGTTTTTTATTTTTGCAGCATCGGTGACGACAAAAGCATTTTGAATATTGGCGTTGCGTTGGCGATGGTCTTTGAGGGTCATTTGGGGCAGGGTGTAACGCTGGCGAATCAGGGTGTCAGTTGAAATTTCTAGTTTTGCATCTGGCAAAAGTTTGTCAGCCATCTCCTCGGTTAGCAGCGTTGCTTGGTTGAAACCTCGCCAGCGGAGTCTGCGGGGGTGGAGAGGAATCGGGATAATGAGTTCTGGCAAGGGCAATTCACAAGTTTGAATTGCTTGCAAAATTAACTCAGCTAGCGGCCTTGCAAGCTCTGCGAGAAAACGATATTTGAAGAGATGGACAGTTTTTGAAATCAGAGGTTGCTGATAGCTTGTTGCAACTAGCAGACCCGTCAAAGAAGTTTTCTTTTTGCAAGCAAAACAGACTTGACCATCAGGGGTGATGTTTTTTTCGCAAACTGGGCAAAGCTGCTGATCACGCCTCTTTATTTTTCGCTGGCAACTTTCACAGAGCCAATTGTCTGGAGTCCCACAGCCAAGGCAACTGATGGGGAAAAAAACATCAAGCACGGCTAGTCTTATTTTTCTTAGGCTGAAAATAATTTTTATCCACAGTTTTTTCATTTTTTTACTTGTTGACTTTTGGGATATGTGTTATTATTTTGATAGTTGATATGCTTTAGGATAACATAAAAATAAATATGTTTGAACTGTTTAAAACAAATAAAAATCATTTTATTGGAGTTGATTTTGGAACGTCTTCGATTAAGGTGGTCGAGCTTTCATACACCAACCAGCAAACTCGCTTAGAAAATTATGGGTTTGTTAGTTTGAATTTGGAAAATTTTAATAATAATCTCAAAACAACCTCCGTAGAGCAGACGCTAAATGAATCTTTAAAAAAATTGATTGTCAAAATGAAAGTTAAGCCTGCCTCGACCTTCGTTTCCATCCCTGGCTTTAGTGGGTTAGTGACCATCATTGAACTGCCTGACATGCCAGAAGCAGAATTGGCAAAGGCCATTCAATTTGAAGCCCATAAATATATCCCGAGCGCTCTTGATGAGGTGGCCATGAGTTGGGAGGTTATCGAAAGAGAGTCCACAAATGTCAAACTTCCAGAGCAAGATGGAATCATGGCCAAGCTTAAATTAAAAGGTGATTCAAAAAATAATCCAGCTGGAAAAATTAAGGTGCTTTTGGTCGCTGCCCCTAAAAAGGATATCGAACATTGTGATCGCTTGGTTTCGGGAGTTGGGCTGGAAGTCAGCGCCATAGAACTGGAAACTTTTTCCATTGCTCGTTCACTCGTCGGTGACAGCAGCGGAACTATTTTGGTGGTAGACATCGGTTCTCGGGCGACTAACATTATCTTAGTTGAGAAGGGCGTTATTTGCGCTAACCGTAATATCGATGCTGGTGGGGATGAAATCACTTCAGCTATCATTGACGGCATGAATGTTTCAAAAGCCAGGGCGGAGATTTTCAAAAAAGGAGAAAAGGATATTCTCAACAGCAAGGAAAGTGCCATTATTGTTCCGGTGCTGGATTTGATTGTGGGCGAATTGCGTCGCATCATCGTTGCTTACAAAGAAAAGAATAGCAAGGCTGAGATTGAGGCCTTGATTATTTCAGGTGGAACTTCAAAAATGAAGGGCGTGGTTGAATATTTCGCACAAGCGCTGGGTGAGAAAGTCCAGATAGGCAATCCTTGGCGGGGCATAACCGTCAAAAATGAAGTTGCGCCTTTTGTGAAAGAATTGGGAGCTTCTTTTTCGGTGGCTATCGGTTTGGCACTGCGTGGAGTTGATGATTATAAAAGAAAATAATAAATGATATAAATCATTCATTAACATTAATTATTTCACTAATTTTCTCTGATACTTTTTTTATTCGCGATCATTCGAGTTTAAATTCGAGTTAATTAGGAATTTATTTTACAAATATGACTACAATCAATCTTCAGCAAGATCAACGAGAAGAATTAATTAATAATACTGGCAAGCTTAATTTTGGCTTGGTGGTGTTTGCAATTGTTTTTTCCATCATTCTTCTTTCTTATATTGGTTTAAAAGTGGGCTCTAATTTTTTTAATCAAAAAAATGCTAAATTGCGGGAACAAATTTTGTCGACAGGGGCTTCTCTGAATGGCAGCAAAAGCGTGGATGATGTGATTGACTTGCAATTCAGAGTTAAGCAGATAAAAGACAATCTCGCTTCTAAGGTTGAAGCTACAAGCACCCTGGATAAGGTCGCAAAGGCAGTGATCCCGGGAGTTGTTTTTTCTTCTTATGGGGATGCGGATAAGAAAATAGACATAAGCTTCAGGGCGAATGATTTCAGCAGTGTCTCTAAGCAAATTTTCAACTTTAAGCAGGCTGATTTTGTTTCAGGCGTTGGAGTTAAGGGTTTGGTTAGGGATGAAAAAGGCATCAAGTGTGATATTGAGCTTAGCATTAAATAAAGGAGTTTATCGCAAACAGCAAAGTCAAAAAAGTTGTTAGCGTGGCTCAGCTTAAAATATAAAATTTTAATAATCCAAGTCTATTATTTTTTTGTTCAAGGTAACAAAATAGTAGAAAATAAAAAAATGAGATTGAAATATTTTTTTCTGCCTGTAATTTTGATTCTTGCTGCGATTGTTTTTTGGGCCTATATCAGACCTGAAATTTCTTCTCTGCAAGCTGCCAGGGATGATTATAATTTGAATCAACAAATCTTGCAGAATGTTGAAAGCAAGAAAAGCGCCCTAGAGACATTGAGCTCCAAAATTCAAACAGATGATGGCAGTGCGTTGGTGCTTAATTATCTTCCTAGCAATAAGATGGAAGAAAAAATCATTGGAGATGTGAATTACATTGCCTCAAACTCTGGCGTATTTTTGAACAACCTTGAAATTGTCAGTAGCCCGTCGCCAGCCCCAGGAGTCATTGTTCCCGTTAGCCCAGCAGACGTTAAGACCAGCGATGCTTTGCAGAATATCCAACTAACAATCACAGCCGAGGGTGATTATAACAAACTGAAAACATTCTTTGACGCTGTTCAGCGGATGTCACTTTTAAACACCGTGAAGTCCTTGAGCATTTCTACGGTGGAAAAAAATTCAAGCAGTGATCCAGCTGCAACTCAAAGCGCAGTTACAATTGTGTCCAAGTTGGTGGTTGATTTTGGATATTTGAAACAAGTGAAAGCGGATGACAAAAAATTGGCTAATTTTAATTCTAGTATTGACAATGCGACTATTCAGAAGTTAAAAGATTATACTTCCAACAGCACGCCCAAGGTTAGCATGGAAGGCATAGTTTCAGGCAGCAGCAACCCATTTTTGCCTTAGTTTAGAGCTCGCAGCTGTTCTTAGTTTGGTTTGGTGATTTTTTTAAGAGTGTATTTATTTTATGGATACTTCGGTTGATGATAGCGACAAAAAAATAACTTCAATGGAGCAGGCAGTTGCGGAAACTGATCCGGAAGCGATTTTGGCTGAAAATGCCAAGAAATTAAATATGCCATATTTGGACAAAAGTGTGCCAGTTTTTATTAATGTGCTTAATATCATTCCCGAAGATGTTGCCAGGGGAAATCAGATGGTTGCTTTCGAGAAGAAAGACAAGCTTGTCAAAGTCGGAATAGTCGACCCACAGAATATTAATGCTTTGAATGTTTTGCGATTTATTTCCGAAAAAACTCAGTTAAAATTTGAAGTTTATTTGATTTCGGAGAAAATTTTTCAAGATATTTTGGTGCAATACGCTGGGGGAGCGGAGAAAGCAATTGAGGAAGCAGTTGATTCTCTGAAGGAAGATGAGTTTGGAGATAGCGAAAACAATTTTTTGGATGGAGATGGCAGCCGTGGTGACAACGATGTGCAATCAGCACCAGTGACGAAACTTTTGAGTGTGATTATCAGGCACGCAATTGATGGTAAGGCTAGTGATATTCACGTTGAGCCATTTGAAAAAGAATATCGGGTGAGATTCAGAGTGGATGGACTGCTGCATTCCTCGCTCTCAGTTCCCAAAGAAGTTGGCAAGGCAGTCGTTTCGAGAATAAAAATTTTGGCTAATTTGAAAATCGATGAAAAAAGAAAGCCTCAGGACGGTCGTTTTAACGTGGTTGAAAATGGTCACCCAATTGATTTCCGAGTTTCAACCCTGCCCATTATGGATGGGGAAAAACTGGTGATGCGAATTTTGGACAAAGATAGCAAATTGGCCAGTCTTGAGAACATGGGGATTATTGGAAAAGGCGGAGACGTGCTAATTAAAAATATCAATGAACCTTTTGGAATTATTTTAATAACTGGTCCTACGGGCTCTGGAAAATCAACGACATTGTATTCTTGTTTGGGCGTTTTAAATAAGGAAGATCGAAATATTATTACCTTGGAAGATCCAGTGGAATATTCTATGGTGGGGGTTAATCAAAGTCAGATAAATCCAGAAATTGGATATACTTTCGCTAGCGGTCTGCGCTCAATCTTGCGTCAAGATCCGAATGTGATTATGGTGGGTGAAATTCGAGACAACGAAACGGCTGAATTGACAATTCACGCTGCTTTGACTGGACATTTAGTGCTCTCAACCCTCCACACCAACAGTTCTATTGGGGCTATTCCTAGGCTTGTAGACATGAACATCGAGGCTTTTTTGCTGGCTTCTTCTTTGCGAGTGGTGGCTGCGCAGCGACTAGTTAGAAGAATTTGTGATAAATGTAAGCATGAAGTTAAGGTCTCCGAAGCGGTGCGGGATTACATTTTGCAAGAAATTGAAGGAGTATCCCAAGAGGATATTGCTAGATATGGAGTTGATCTCAGCAAAGGAGTTTCCTTGTTTGAAGGAAGTGGTTGTGAGGAATGCGCCAAAACTGGCTACAAGGGCAGAACGGCAATTTTTGAAGCTCTTGATATTGATGATGGCATCAAGGAGATCATTTCAGGAAATAATGGAAATGAGCAAGAAATTAAAGATTACGCAAAAAACAAGGGCATGATAACAATCAAACAAGATGGAATCTTGAAAGTGATTGCGGGCATGACCACCTTTTCTGAAGTTGAAAGAGTGACTGAAGGCAGCCGAAGCGTGGGAGGAGAAGTGGATGAAGCCTAATGTCGAAAATTTTTAATTTTTAATTTTTAATTTTTAATTAATTCTCAAAAAATTAATTTTAGATTTCAAGATTTACCAAGGATATGGAAAATGTCGAAAACAAAAAAAAGCTTTTAATTATCGAAGATGATGTTTTTATTCGGGATATTTACCAAATAAAATTTGAGCAGGAGGGTTTTGAAGTTGTGATGGCTGAAAATGGAGTTGTTGCGCTTGAAAAAATGGAAACTTTTCTGCCAGACGCTATTTTGCTGGACATTATTATGCCCTACATGGATGGAATGGAAGTTCTGCAGAAAATAAAAAACAATCAAAACTTGAAAGACATTCCCATTATTATGCTCACGAATATTTCTGAAAAAGAAAAAGTCGAGAAGGCAGTGGAGGAAGGTGCGAATGATTATTTGATTAAATCGCATTTCACCCCTTCAGAGGTTGTGGCCAAAGTGAGAACTTTGCTGAAAATGTAAAAATTAGTATAATATAATTACGATGCGAATAATTCGAATTAGCCTGCGAATGTTTCAAATGAATTAAAGGAATATCCCAAATTTCATTTGCTCGTAAAAAACTCCAGCATGAAAGTTGGGTCAAGGCTAAAGAGAATTTTTAAATTAAAATAGTTTTAAAAAGAAAAATAAAAATGACAACCTTGCACAGTGAACAAAGAATCAAAAACCTTTTACGATTGGTCGCACAGCAAAATGCTTCTGATTTGCATTTGGTGGTTGGGCGATATCCGACTATCCGCTTGGATGGAAAACTTTATCCCTTGACCCAGGAAAGCATCTTGTCGGTCGAGGATACCCAGGCCTTGAGCGATGGCTTGATGAGCGAAGAAAATAAAAAAAGATTGATTGCCGATGGTCAGGTGGATTTTTCCTATAATTTTGAAGAAAAAGCCAGATTTCGAACAAACGTTTTCTTTCAAAAAGGCAATGTGAGTGTGGCAATGCGCTTGGTTGCTGGTCGAATCAAGACTTTGGAGGAATTGAATCTCCCTCCAGCGCTTTATGAATTTACGCATAAGTTGCAAGGGTTGCTGTTGATTACGGGTCCAGTTGGACACGGAAAATCGACCACGCTTGCTGCTTTGATTGATTTTATTAATCACAATCAGGACAAACACATTGTGACGGTGGAAGATCCGATTGAATATGTTTATGAACAAGATCGCTGCATCATCAATCAACGCGAAGTTGGCAAAGACACAAAATCATTTCAATCTGGTCTGCGCAGTGTTTTCAGGGAAGACGCCAATGTGGTGCTGATTGGCGAGTTGCGAGATTTGGACACTATTAGCACGGCCATGACAGCGGCTGAAACAGGACATTTGATTTTAGCCACTTTGCATACTAATGACACTTCGCAAACAATCGATCGAATCATTGATGTTTTTCCAGCTCATCAGCAAAATCAAATCAGATCGCAGTTGGCCAGCGTGCTGTTGGGAGTGGTTTCGCAGCGCTTGTTGTCAAAAGTTGGCGGCGGACGAATTCCTGCCTTGGAAATCATGATCAACAATCATGCAGTTGAAAATCTTATTAGAGAAAACAAAACTTATCAGATTGATTCAGTCATTGAAACTAGTTTGCGGGATGGCATGATTTCTTTGGACAAATCTTTGGCCGATCTGGTGCAAAGAGGGCTGATTTCAGTGGATGATGCTTTGCTATACTCCAGCAATCGAGAATATCTGCAGATGCTGATTAGTGGCAATAATAGATAAAATTTAAAATTGGCGCTTGGGAGCTGTACTCTCATACGAGAGTTAAACTCTCTCAGGACGGAAGGGTAACTAAAAAATAATCAATTTTAATGTTATGAAATTTTATTTTCAGGCAAAAAGTTCGACTGGAGATTTGAGGGAAGGCCATATTGAGGCAATAAATAAGGACGCTGCTGCAGCAACGCTCCAGGCCAAGGGATTCGTGCCTATTTCGATTGAGCAAGAAAAGAAAACCCCCGAACTTCTCAAGGATTTGCAGCATCTTTGGGAAGGGATTAGTTTGCGCGAAGTATCTGTCTTCTTCAGGCAGATGGCAACTTTAATTGAAGCGAAAGTCGCCATTGTTTATTCCATGCGAGCGGTGGCCGATCAAACAGAAAATGTTTATTTGCGAACGATCATTTGGGATATGGTTGATGACGTGGAGGACGGCATGACTCTTTCAGAAGCTATGTCGAAGCATCCAGATGTTTTTGAACCGTTGGCCATTAGTATGATTCAAGCGGGAGAACTCTCAGGAAATTTGGAACGTTCGATTTCTTTTTTGGCCGATAACGCTGAAAAAAATTATGATTTGACTTCCAAAATCAAAGGAGCACTTTTTTATCCAGGTTTCGTTTTGTCGGCAGCGGTGGTTATCGGTTTCGTGGTTTCTGTGGTGGTGCTGCCAAAATTAACAGCGGTTTTCAAGGATTTGGGAGTTGAAGTCCCTTGGTATACGAAGATCCTGATGAGTGTGGGTGATTTTATGAGTCAGTATTGGTGGGGAGTCTTGTTTTTGATTCTGGGTCTGGTTTTTGGCACGATGTATTATATGCGCAGCGAAGATGGCAAAAGAGAATGGGACTTTATTAAAATGAAAATTCCAATCGTGGGCAATGTTTTTAAATACGTTTACCTGGCTCGCTTTGCTGAAAATTTAGCCGTGCTCTTGTCCGGCGGCATTCCAATTGTGCGAGCATTGGTAATCATCAGTGGGGTTGTTAATAGCACGGCCTATGAGAGTGTTATTCTGAGGGCAGCTGACGAGGTTAAAAAAGGTGGCACCATGAGTAGCGTTTTTGCGCGGTCACCAATTTTTCCACCGATCGTTTCCCAGATGATTAAGATCGGAGAGGATTCCGGCAAAATCAGTGAAGTTTTGAAACACATTGCAGTTTTTTATGGGAAGGAAACGGATAGTATCACCCGCAATCTTTCAACTATGCTGGAGCCTATCCTGATTACCTTCTTGGGCATTGGCGTTGCGGTTTTGGTATTTGCGATTTTGATGCCAATATACAATCTTTCTTCAATGATGTAAGATGAAAAGGTGCTCCAGTTTATAAATAGGTTTTTCGTAATTAATTTCCTAGTGGTCTTGAATCAAAAACGACTTTTGTGCTATAATTGTCCTATGAAAAAAGAAAACAAAATTAAAACAACCCTTGAGACTAAAAGAGGTTTCACCTTGGTGGAATTGATGATTGTGATTACTATCATTGGCATTTTGGCTGGGATTGTGTTGGTCAGCACGCAGGGTGGAGTGGAAAAATCCAAACGGGCCTCGGCGATCACCACTATGGCGAGTGTTTTGCCAGAGTTGGCGACTTGCCAGGACGATGGTTTTTCAGTCAATGCTTACAACACTGCTAGCACAATTTGCAATGATGCTAGTCACACGGTCAAGTGGCCAGATGTCAACACTAAAACAGGCTACACAGTGACGGCAGCGGCAGCGACCAATGCTCAAATTCTGACTTATACTTTTACGGCAGCCAAGACTGGGCAGACAACCATAACTTGCAGTTATGCGACGAATGATTGCAACTAGGTCGTGGAAAGCATAACGTGAAACATGGAGCAAGGGAAAATAGAACATAGAACATAGAACATAGAACATAGAACATGCAGCAGGGAACAAGATACAAGATACAAGATACAGAAAACAATAATTGAGTGCCAATTTTGGAAAAATGTGCTAAGATAAAAATGGAAAGTTTAGATATAAACAATTACAAAACAGAAAGGTCGATGTAATTAATTTAAAAAAAGTAATTTTTAAGTAAATATGAAAAATATGAAAAATATGAAAAAAGGTTTCACATTGATTGAACTTTTGATCGTGATTGCAATCATTGGAATTTTGGCTGGAGTGATTTTGGTCAGCACCAGCAGTGCTCGAACCAAGGCTCAAGAACAAGCTGGTCGCTCAACTATGCGAAGTGCCTTGACCTACATGGTTTTGTGTGTGGGTGGTGGCGGAACTGTGGGTAATTATTCTTCAAATACCGCTATCTGCTCTGATGCAAACATCACGGATGCCAGATGGCCAGCCCAACCAGCTGGCTGCTCAGGTAGCTTCAGTGTTTCTTCTAATAAACTTAGTGGAAATTGCGGAGGAGTTTCCATCAACTGTGATGCTGCACTGGGTTCTTGCATCTAGGTTTAAGCTGACGCTTTTTTGTATTTTTAATATAGTATTTTTAGATGCTATATTTTATGTGGAAAGGCTATTGCCAAAACTTTAACAAATTTTGAAAAACTTTTTAAGCAAGTGTTTCAGAGTAGGATTTTGGCAATAGTTGTCCCATAGCGGTTTGAATTTCTCAAATTTTTTTGTGAGTTTTTAAAACATACGTAATCCATTAAGCCAGCGTTGATCCTAGGGAGGCTTGATCTTTTTGAGCTAATCGTTTTAGGTGAGGCTGATGGGGTATTATAACTTGAATATGAATAAAAATAGTTCTAATCAGTTGTCGGTTGGGAGAGATTTTTTTAAAATCTCAAAAGGTTTCACTTTGATTGAACTTTTGATCGTGATTGCCATCATTGGAATTTTGGCTGGAGTGATTTTGGTCAGCACCAGCAGTGCTCGAACCAAAGCTCAAGAACAAGCTGGTCGCTCAACCATGCGAAGTGCGCTGACCTACATGGTTTTGTGTGTAGGTGGCGCCGGAACCGTGCAGGCTTATGGCGCAGGCAATAGTATTTGTTCTAGCACAGCTATCACGGATGCCAAATGGCCAGCTCAACCAACTGGCTGCGGAGGCAACTTCACAGCGAATTCCAATAAACTCAGTGGAACTTGCGGAGGAGTTTCCATCAACTGTGATGCTGCACTGGGTTCTTGCATCTAAAATTTTAATTTGAAATTAGGAATTTTTTTAAATAACGCTGCTGCAGTTAAGCAGATCTGTTTGCAGAAAATGTTTTTCAGTGGCGGCTGATTTCCAAAAATAATATTTGAAATTTGAACAGTAAAAAATATGCAAAAATCTCGCCTGTCTTCTGGACAGGGTTTCACTTTGATTGAAATTTTGATTGTGCTTGCAATCATTGGGATTTTGGCGGCTGCAATCTTGGTCAACACTACTTTTAATGCTGATCGGGCAAAAGAGCAAACCGGCAGGACAACTATGCGAAGTGTGCTGACCCATATGGTTTTATGCATTAGTGGTAATAGCACTAATACGGATTATGCTGTTAATGGAAATATCTGCAATGATACTTTAATGACGAATGCTAAGTGGCCAGTGCTTGGCTCATCTTGCACTTCTTTTACTTCAGTCGCTGGAACTAACATTTTTACGGGGGTTTGTGGCGGAAAAACGATAACTTGCAATGCAGCCCTGGGTTCTTGCATTTAACATGTGTTCAAGGATAGCGTTTAAATATACAATGGTCAGAGTTAATCCTTGAGGAGATTTCAGGGATTTAATTTTATACATCACATAGCATGACAGTAATCGATCAAGTCAAAATCAGCTGGGAGAAATTAAGAGTAAATTTTGAGAAGTCCCCCTTGCTTGGTTCGGGGCTGGTTTTTGTGGGTGTGTTTTTGCTTTATGTTAGCATTTATCTGAATAATTCTGGCATTTTATTTACGGACGATCATTTTTTTCATTTTAAATATGCCTATTTGATCAGAACGCAAGGTTGGGAGGTGGTTCGAAATTTCAAATGGATTTCAATTGTGCCTAACGGGAGGGTTACTTATCTACTGACCTTGTTTAATCTTGCGTTAATTCCGTTTACTTATTTTAAAAATCTTGAATTTGGGCTTAAAATTAGCGATATTTTTTGGGCTAGTTCGAGTTTGAGTATCTTTTTTTACGTGATGCGTAAGTTCAAACTCAGATATGCTTTTTTTTGGATTTTGCTTCTCATTTCAGGCACTTACTTTGCCGAGAGACTATTAAGTGGCAGGGCCTTGGTATTGGTACCAGCTTTTTTAATGTTAGAACTCTATTTCACTAAGGAGAAAAAATATCTCAAGTTCTTTTTTGTTTCGTTGCTACATATTGTTTGGCATCCAGCCACGTTTTTTCTTCCGCTGGTAATGGCGCTACTGGTTGAAGCGGCCAGAATTTTGGCCGGGAGTAAATTTTTTTGGAAAAACCTAGCAGGCTCAGCAGCGGCTCTGATAGTGGGCAACGCATTAATTTCCAATAGTTTGGTGGGGCTTTCACAACAAGTGTTTAATGTGCAACTGATAGCGATGAAAAAAGTTGGCAGCAATGAAGTTGCGATTGGTGGCGGTGAATTATATCCAGTCGATTTATTTAAAATGCTTGCAATTTCTGAATTTTTTTTATTACTAATCTTGGTTTGTTTTGCAGTGGTGATTTATTGCTACGTGAGTGCTAAAAGAAAAAAAGATTATTCTCTGAATGAAGAAGATGGCATTTTAATTTATAGCGCTTTTCTTTTTGCGTTGATGTCTTTTGCTGGTGCGATGTCGGTTAGTGGAAGATTCTATGATTATTATTTTGTTTCAATTGTTTTTTTGGCCGCATCTGTATTTACGGTTTTATCAAAAAGAAAAGCCATTGTTGTCCAAGCGGTGCTCGGAAGAGTCATTTTGGCTGGGCTCACGGTTTTTTTCTTGGTGGCGACCCTGAATAGTTTTTTGAATATTAAGCGAGATGTTGGTGGTGGTCATTATTGGCTGACTGGCGAGGTGGCGACTTGGGTGGCGGAAAAATCCAAAGAAAATGACCGGGTTTTCTTGGATAATTGGAGTTTTTTCCCAGTGGCTTTTTTCTATGATTCGAAAAATAGTTATAACGTTGGATTAGAGCCAGAGAGTTCACATAAGACCAATCCAGCGTTATATTGGAAATGGTATAATATCTTTGTTTATCGGATGTATTGCGATCAGGAGCGGGATTGTGTGGCGGAGAAAAAAAACTTGGTAGAAAAAATTAAAGTGGCTGATGGGGAACAAAAAAAAGAAATGCAGAAAGAAAATTCTCGCAAAATTATTGAGTCTATCAAAAATGATTTTGGAGCACATTTTGTGATTATTTCTGGCGAGCTGGGAAATGTTTTGGATTTGAATCCAGACTTGATTGTCGACAAGATTGAAAAGCATTCTGAGATAGATGACGCAAATATTCGGGGATATGAGTTAAAGTGATCAAGGATTAAAGTAGCAATTATTGCTGGTTGCAAGGAAAGATTTTTGAATATTCTTTGGTTGATTAGAAATTAATTCTCGAAGAGAATGCAGGGATTTAATTTTATACATCACATAGCATGACAGTAATTGATCAAGTCAAAATCAGCTGGGAGAAATTAAGAGTAAATTTTGAAAAGTTCCCCTCGCTTGGTGCAGGGCTGGTTTTTGTGAGCGTTTTTCTGCTATACGCCAGTGTTTATCTAGCCAGTCCAGGTTTTTTATTTAAAGATGATCATTTTTTTCATTTTAAATATGCCTATCTGATCAGAACGCAAGGCTGGACAGCGGTGCAAAATTTTCGCTGGATTCCAATTAACCTCAATCAGAGCCTCGCTTACCCTTTGACTTTGTTTAATCTGGCGCTTATTCCTTTCACCTATTTCAAAAACCTGGAATTGGGTCTCAAGATCAGCGATATTTTTTGGGCGAGTTTATCCGTGAGCACGATTTATTGGGTTTTTCGCAAACTCAAACTCAAAGGCGCAGCTTTCTGGATTCTGGCACTGGTTTCAGTTATTTTCTTCGCCGAGAGAATGTTGGTTGGCAGGGCCTTGGTGCTGGTGCCAGCTTTTTTGATGCTGGAGCTTTATTTTGCCAAAGAAAAAAAATATTTCAAATTCTTTTTTGTTTCCTTGCTGCAAATTGTGTGGCATCCAGCCACCTTGTTTTTCCCAGTCGTGATGGCTCTGCTGGTTGAAGCGGCCAGAATTTTGGCTGGGAGCAAATTTTCCTGGAAAAGCTTGCCCGGGGCGGGGGTAGCGCTTTTGGTGGGCCTTAAATTAATTTCCTTTGACTTGCTGGGCTTTTTGCGGCAAGTGCTTGATGTGCAATTGACAGCTATTCAAAAAGCCAACAGTCCAGCGGTTGCAATTGGTGGCAGCGAACTTTATCCAGTGGACTTGTTTAAAGTGTTGGAATCTTCAGAAATTTTTTTGCTACTACTGCTAGTTTGTTTTGGAATAGTGATCTTTTGCTACGTGAGCGCTAAAAGAAAAAAAGCTTTTTCACTAGACAAAGAAGATGGCACCTTGGTTTTTAGCGCTTTTCTTTTTGCGCTGATGTCACTTGTGGGTTCAATGTCAGTCAGCGGGCGTCTGTTTGATTATTATTTTGTGGCAGTTGTTTTTCTGGCCGCTTCGGTGGCGACAATTTTACTAAAAAGAAAAGCCATCGTTGTTCAGGCGACGCCCAGAAAAGTTTTCCTTGGGGGGCTCACTATTTTTTTCTTGGTGGCAACTTTGAGTAGCTTTTTGAATATTAAGCGGGAAATGGATGGCGGTCACTATCGTTTGATTGGCGAAGTGGCAACTTGGGTGGGGGAAAGATCCAATGAGAATGAAAAAGTTTTTTTGGACAACTGGAGTTTTTTCCCAGTGGTGTTTTTTTATAATTCGAAAAATTTTTACAACACTGGCCTGGAGCCAGAAATTGTTCGTTGGCGGGATGCGCCACTTTATTGGAAGTGGTATAATATCTTGGTATATCGGATGTATTGCGATCAGCCGCTAGATTGCGCAACAGCGCAAGAAAAGTTTACGGCCACCCTGAAGACTGCCAGTGAAGCACAGAAACAACAATTGAAACAAGAAAATTCTCGCAAAATCATTGAGTCTATCAAAAATGATTTTGGAGCACATTTTGTGATTGTTTCTGGCGAGCTGGGAAACGTCTTAGACTTGAATCCAGACTTGATTATTGCTAAGATTGAAAAGCGCTCCGAAACAGATGACGTGAACATTCGGGGATATGAATTAAAATAACCTCATCATATTCTGGAGAGGACTTAGCATTTCTTTGGATAATTTTTTACATCTGCCCAGCCTATGCTTGATAAAAAAGAGGACGAATTAAAAGTAGTGGTCTCGGTGATTTTACCTTGTTTGAATGAGGAAGCTAGTGTAGGCATCTGTATTGAAAAGTGTTTTCAGATATTTTCTGAGCAAGGGATTGCAGGGGAGGTCGTGGTTGTGGATAATGGTTCAAGTGATAGATCTAAGGAAATAATTCTTAAAAGCCAAGCCAGGTTAATTGAAGAGTCGAGGCGTGGATACGGGAGCGCTTATTTGAAAGGCTTTGCTGCGGCCAAGGGAGATTTTCTAATTATGGCCGACGCTGACGATACGTATGATTTTTTTGAAATTTCAAAATTTTTAGAAAAGTTGAAAGAAGGAAATGATTTTGTTATAGGCAATCGTTTAAATGGGGATATCGCTCAAGGGAAGGGTGCAATGCCCTGGTTGCATCGTTATATTGGAAGTCCTTTTTTAACTTGGTTGCTGAATTTTTTGTTCAAGATAGAGGTTAAAGATGCGCACTGTGGAATGCGAGCTTTTACTAGGGAAGCTTATCAAAAACTTTTTTTGCAAACAACTGGGATGGAATTTGCTTCAGAAATGATTATAAACGCAGGGAAAGCGCAACTTAAAATCGCCGAACTGCCTATTAATTATAGATTAAGAATGGGGGAGTCGAAGCTAAGGACCTTTAAAGATGGATGGAGACATCTGCGGTTTATGTTGCTTTATAGTCCGACCTTCTTGTTCCTTTTTCCAGGCGCAGTGCTCTTTTTTCTTGGGACAATAATAATCGCACCTTTGACGATAGGTCCGGTTGTCATTTTTGGATTTTTCTTTGACTATAATTATATGTTTTTGGGAAGTATGATGATGCTCATTGGTTATCAAATTATCAATTTAGCCTTCTTTACAAAAATGTATGCCTATTCTGAGAAATTTGAAGATGAAAAAAATGATAAAATAGTCAAATTTCTTTCAAAATATATTAAACTTGAAACGATGATTTTGATTGGGTTAATAATTTTCTTAATAGGTTTTTCTCTCTTGGGGTATGTTTATTACCTTTGGATGAGAAGAAATAATTTAGGTGTTGCTACTTTTTTTGAAGTGAGAAAAATGATCATAGCTGTTACGTTAATGGTGTTGGGACTGCAGACAATATTTTTTGGATTTTTTTATAGTATTTTGAGAATAAAGAAAGTGTAGACTTTATTAATTGAGTTATTATGTATGTGTCACATTGGCGTTGTCGTATTAAATTATAATAAGAAAGAGTTGTTGGAAAGGTGCTTGCTTTCCTTGTTTGATTTGGAATATGAAAATTTTGATATAATAGTGGTTGACAATGGTTCTAGTGATGGCTCAATTGATTTGGTCAGAAAAAAATTTGAGAAAGTTTTTTTGGTTGAAGTGGGATATAATTCTGGATTTTGTAAGGGAAACAATCTGGGAATAAAAAAAGCTTTTAGCTTGGGGTGTGATGCAGTTGTGATTTTGAATAATGATACGGTGGTTGATAGCTTTTTTTTAAGGGGAGTTATGCTTTCGTTTAATAATTCGGAAAAAATCGGAATGATTTCTACTAACATCAGACTACTTGATTCACCTCAAATCATAGATGCAAATGGCTTTTTGATAACTCCAGATGGTCTTGGCAAAAATCTTAATGCTGGAAAAGCAAAAGAATTTGGAGATTTCCAGCAAGAAGTTTTTTGTCCAACTGGAGCAGCAACTTTTTATAGCAAAGAGTTGCTTGAAGATATTAAGCAAGATGGGGAATATTTTGACGAGGATTTCGAATTTTGTTATGAAGAATTGGATTTAGGCTGGAGAGCTCGCTTGAAGGGCTGGAAGTGCTTTTTTGCACCCAAGGCTATTGTTTATCACAAAAAAAGTGGAACTGGGGGTGCTTATTCTGATTTTTTTGCTTATTACTCAAGCAGAAATATTACTTTTAACATAATAAAAAATTATCCTTCATTTTTTTATGTTGCAAGGGCTTTTTTGCTTGCATTTTTGAGAGATGTGTTTTTATTTCTGGGAATTTTTTTCGGCAAAGGTGTTGGCAAAAAAGTTAAAGACAAAAATGGCGGCGGAAAGTTAGTAAAAATATTCTTGAGCAGTCATATCGATGCTATGAAAAAAATCAGACGAATGTTTGAAAAAAGAAGTTATATTCAAAAAAATAAAAAAGTAACGAGGCTTGAAGTAAAAAGATGGTTTAAAGAATTAGGAATTCCATTTTTTGATTCTATTTATAAGATATAAAAAATGGTTTTATGGAAAAATAGTTGTGAATTTTAAATCATTAAGGAGGCATTATTTTTTTTGAATAAACAAATGAAAATTGGAATTATTATTGTCAGTTACAATAAAAAAGATTTGTTGGAAAATTGTCTCAAATCTTTGGAAAAAGTTTCCTATGCTAACTTTGAAACTTTGGTGGTGGACAATGGTTCAAGCGATGGCTCCTGGGAAATGGCGAGTGAAAAATTTCCTCAGGTTAGTTGGCTGCCAATGGGCCACAATTCAGGTTTTTGCAAAGCTAACAACGTTGGCATTAAAAAAGCTTGGGAGCTTGGATGCGAGGCAATTTTGCTGCTTAACAATGACACTGAGGTTGAGCCAGATTTTTTGACGGCGATGGTTGGCGAGCTAAACCAAACTGAAAAAATAGGCATGGTGGCAGCTCAAATCCCATTCTTGAAACGCAAGAATGTTTTGGATTCTTGCGGGCTGGTGATCACTCCAGACGGCTTGGCCAAAAACAGGGGTTTTGAACAAGCAGTTGAATTGTTTGGCGAAAGAGCTGAAGTTTTTTGTCCAGCAGGAGCAGCAGCCCTCTACACCAAAGAATTGCTGGAAGATGTTCAAGAAGATGGGCAATATTTGGATGAAACATTCGGCTTTTATTTTGAAGAGTTGGATTTGGGTTGGCGCGCAAGGCTGCGAGGCTGGAAGTGCAGCTATGCGCCAAGGGCAGTGGTGTATCACCTGAAAAGCGCCACCGCTGGAGCTTATTCTGAATTTGTGGCTTTTCACACCAATCGCAATATTTTTTTTATTATGCTGAAAAATTATCAGGGCATTTTTTTTCTCAGAGCTTTGACGCTGACTTTTCTGCGCTATGTTTTTTTGTTGGCTGGGATTTTTCAAGCGAAAGGTCCAGCTGGTAAAATTCACAAGCAAATAGGCCCCTTTAAAATGCTAAGAGCTTGCGGCAAAGGATGGCTGGACGTGTTTCGGCAACTACCTGCTATGTTGAAAAAAAGAAGACTAATAAAGAAAAATACCAAGGTTTCTAAGCAAAAAATTGAAAGTTGGTTTTCAAAGTTCGGGCTGACTTTTTTTGATTCGCTATATCAATAATCCTAAGCTATTTTTCTAAAAATTCCAATTTATTTTTTACATCCAAAATCATAAATTGCATTTGATTTTTTAATTCAATATAATATTAAATATATGCGAATAGGCACAGAAAGAATGAGTAAAATTTTCCCTTTATGGCTTTGGAATGAACATTTGACCAGGTATTTGTTTGCGGCTAATTTTGTAGCGGGCAAAATAGTGGTGGATTGTGCTTGCGGAGCTGGAATTGGAGCAAGTATTTTTTTGGAAAAAGGGGCAATGCAATTGCTGGGTTTTGATGTTTCGCCAGCGGCAATAGCCTTGGCGCATAGTAATAATCAAAAAGCAAAACAAGGGAGCTTCTCAGTTGCTGATGGTAATGACTTGCCAGTGGAAAATGAATTTACGGACGTCTTCATTTCTTTGGAAACAATTGAACACATCGATCAGGCCGAAGAATTTTTAAGGGAGGCGAGGAGGGTTTTGAAAAATGACGGAGTTTTTGTTTGCTCGACTCCCAATCGGACAGTCACTAATCCTGGCATTGGCTTGGATAGCAAGCCCTGGAATAAATTTCATATCAGGGAATATACTCAAACTGAATTCAGCGCTTTATTGCAAACAGAATTTGAGCAGGTTCAAATGTATGGTTTCAATAAACTAAGCTTAACGCAACTGGCTTTTGAAAACAAAATTCGCAAAATTTTTCGGATCAATGGTTATGTTTGGACAAATCTCAAAAAGTTCTGGAAAATTTTTCGGGATGATCTTGGAAATTATCAGATTGAAAAAGTCAATGCTCGCTATGAATATGAATATCTGGTGGCAGTTTGTCGTAAAAGCTAAGATTTCTAAGTTTCTTATTATTTTACACTTGGTTTATCCTTATGGAAAAAAAGAAGCTATTTGATTTTACGCAAGTGCAATGGCATTTTGCGCATTCTTTTTTGGGCGTAATGATTGGTAGCCTAACCCTTTTCGTGCTTTATGTAATCGCTGGCAAGGTACTTGGCCCCACAGAATTTGGCAAGGCTAGTATTATATTAGTCATTGCTCAAGTTGCCAACATTTGGATGTTGTTTTCGCTGGATACTTCTAGTTTGCGCTTGGTTTCTGGAGCAAAAAATCAAAAAGAGCAAGCTGATCATATTGTCACTATCACATTGATTGCATTGGCGGTGATTTTATTGGTGGCTTCCCTGGTTTTTCAAATTAGAAGAATTTTAATGGGGATGCTTTCGTTGGATGAACAACTTTTTGCTTACACGTTGATTTACGCAGTTATTGTAGCTCTAAGGCTTTTACTGGATAGCTTTCTGCGAGCTTTGGGCAAATTCAAGTTGCAAGCCAAAATAAAAATCATCGAAGCCTTGGTCGCGCTGACTTTGTTTGGAGGCTTACTTTATTGGACGCAGGCAGCCAAATTTGAGTTCTTAATTTTGGCTATTGCTGCAGCCCATGTTTTGAGTATTTTTTTAGCATTACCCCTCGTATATCCATTTTGGCGGTCTGGGAAATTTTCCTGGCAAGTAGTTAAAAAAGTTTTATCTTTCAATAGTAAAATGCTTGCCTACATGAGCTTTAGCGGCGTTATTTTTATGGGAGATAAATTAGTGGTAAATAAATATCTTGGTAGTCATGCCTTGGGAATTTTTTCTGTTCACTATACGCTTTCTTTGACAATTGTGGGAGTGTTGGTTTCTGTTGCTAATAACGTGTCATTACCCTTAATTGCAAAAAGTAAGCAAAAAAGCCTTATTTATGCTAAATTAAACAAATTAATTAATTTTAGCTTACTTCCTTTGCTTTTTTCTTTGCTAGGAAGTTTATTTTTAGGCCTTAAGCTTTATGGCTCACAATATCCGTCAAATTTATGGTTGCAGTTTTTGTTTGCGGTTTATGGTTGTTTTTATTTTATGGCCTTTGTTTATGAGCCAGTGGTGTTGATGCATTCTTTGACCTCGCTAAATTTGGCACTGGCACTTTTAATCCTTAGAAGCGCATTATTAATACTAGCTATTTTGTTAGTTGCCCATTGGCAACTTTTTAGCCTGGAAATGGTGGTGATTCTGTTTTCAGTTAATTTTGGTTTGGATTTTTTGGGTCAATGGTATTTGGTAAAGAAATACGTTCTAAAATAGTTTTGTAAACCTTAGGTCATGCGCAAGTTATGGTTTTTAGAAACTAAGTTAGCATTTTTTAACCATGGCTATATGCTTGTGCATAACCTTAAATTTTTCTCTGTTGCTTTTTGGCTGAATGTGATAAAATGAAATAGGTTTAATGAGCTAGTTGGTGATTTTAAAATTTTTTTAAAACCAAAAACCTTATGTGGATTATTTTTTTGATTTTCGGACTGATCATTGGCAGTTTTCTCAATGCGGTGGTGTATCGTCTTAATGTGGTGGAATCTTTATTGGAGCGCAGTCATTGTCCGCATTGCAAAAAGCAAGTTCGTTGGTTTGACAATGTGCCAGTGCTGAGTTTTATTTTGCTCAGTGCGCGCTGTCGGGATTGTGGCGAAAAAATTTCTTGGCAATATCCAGTCGTGGAGGCTTCCACGGGGGTGCTTTTCGCCTTGGTAGGCAGCTATTTTTTTGATGCCCTTGATTTTTCAACTTGGCCACTGGTGGCCTTTTATTTGATTATTTTTGCCATCTTGTTAATCATTTTTGTGTATGATTTCAAATATATGGAAATCCCCATGCTCATTTTGTGGTTGGGGGTTGGCGTGAGTTTGGTTTATTTTGTTTTCACAGATTGGCAAAATTTTGCCTTAGCAAGTTCTATTTTTGATTTGAAAATTGCGGCTGGAATTTTGGGCGGCTTGGTGGCGGGCGGTTTCTTTGCAGCCCTGGCAGGCTATTCCAAGGAAACTTGGATGGGCTGGGGTGATGCTTATTTAGGTTTTTTGGCAGGTTTGGTTGTCGGTTGGCCGAATATTTTGGGAGCGCTCCTGCTTTCCTTTGTGATCGGAGCTTTTGTGAGCGTGCTGCTCATTGCTTTTGGCAGCAAAAGTTTGAAAAGTCAAGTTCCCTTTGCGCCCTTTTTGATTAGTGGCGTTTTCCTAGTGATTCTGCTGCCCCAAATTTTTCCTCAATTGCAAAGTTATTTCTTGCTTCTGGGTTAGTTATATCGAATTAACTAAACTAGTGCTACTTCACGCAAAGGGACTTAGTCCCTTACAGGGTGAAATGAATTAAGTTAAGTTGGTATAGTTGGTATCTCTTATGGCAATCAAACAAAAAAAACAAAAACAAAATTTAGTTGGAAGGAGCGATTTCAAAATTCAACTAGATCAAAGAGCAAAAAATATCGGCTTGAATACTAGGCGCGGCTTTTCCTTGCTGGAACTTTTGATTGTGATCGTTATTATCGCTATCATGAGCGCAGCCTTGTTTGTCAATCTCGGTAGCCGCAAGAGCAATAGTGAAGCTGAAGTTGCGGCCTTGCAAGTTGTGGCAAATATTAGAGCTTTACAGAATGACGCTATCAATGGCAGGCTGATAGGGGGTTCGGCTGTTTGCATGCTCACTTTTTATCCTTCCAATATGGCCTCAATTGAGCCTGTTAATCCCAAAAAATATCTTTTTGCTTATCGGACTTGCGCTGATATGGCCAATGCTACGCCGACAATCAATTATCAAATTGGGGGATTTTTGACTTCCAACCGAGACCGGAGCAACGTCACAGCCACCTTTACGCCAACTGCTGGCATCAGTTTCTTTTCACCTCGTGGGGATGCAAGCTCTGGCTTTATAAAACTTTCAACAGGAACTGATGATTATTATGTTTGTGTCTCCGTGGGAGGAACGGTTGACGGCTCAGTTACGGGCGCAGCTAATATTTATGCCAAGAAAACCGGGTGCCCCTAGCAGCTAGTTTAGCAGTCGACTAGAAATAATTTGTCATAAGAATCATTAAAATGGTTGTGAAGAATTTGAAACTGAAAAAAAAATTCAAAAAAGAAAAAACTTTGACTGGCTTAAGGCGAGCAAAGGGTTTTTCTTTGGTTGAGGTTTTGTTCACTTTGCTGGTTTTTTCTTTTGGCATTCTTAGTGTTGTTTCCATTATGACTTCAAGCATCAGAGTTTCCATGACAGCCAAAAATCAAGTTATTGCAGCCCAGCTGGTGCAAGAGAGTCTTGAGTTGGTCAAGAATTTGAATGATAATGGCGTGTTGGTCAATGGCAGCAACTATAGCAGTTATCGAATTGATGCGAATGTTGCTGTTTCTCCAGCTGCCATCAGATTTGTGTCAGCCGGGGGAGCGTATCAGTTGTATTTAGATGCAAATGGCTTTTATTCGCACACTGTTAGTGCGCAAACAACTAAGTTTAGCAGAAGAGTTGATATAAACGGTGCTGTTGCTGGGCAAAGAACAATCACTAGCACGGTTTCCTGGGACGGTAGTGGTGGTTTTCCAGCCAGTTGCACTATTTCAAACAAGTGTGTGACCGCAACCCTGGTTATTTCCTATTAAATCTATTTTTATGTCACTATCCAAAAAAATGCAGCAGCCGAAAAAAAATTCAAAGGGCTTCACGCTGATCGAAACGCTGATTGCGGTGTTGCTTTTTTCATTGTTGTCGGTTTTGGTGTCTGGAGTTTTTTCTTCTTTTTTGAAAAATTACACGGAAAGCAAAAAAACTTTGCAAGGGGTTGAAGGCGGCCAGTTTGCCATGAACCTGATGGCTAAGACAATTAGAGTTAGTGATGTTAAAGCTGAAGGAACAAATATCCTGCAGGTTTATGACTTTTCCCAAGCAAAGTGTTTGAAATATTCTTGGGATTCAGTGGGAAAGAAAATGCAGGCCAGCTATAGCACTGAAGCTGGACAGGGGACAGTGGATAAATGTGCTTTTACTTCAATGGGTGGAGCGCAGGATTTGACGGCAGCGGATGTGCAAAGTGCTTCTTTTAAGGTGGTGCCTTCAACTCCAACAACACTTGGTTTTGTCATAATTGCTTTGACTATTAAGGATGACACACAAACTTCGGCACCGATGCAAATTCAAATGGCAGTTTCGCTGCGAAACTACAAGCCAAACTGAGTTTAAAGCTTGGAATAGACAGCAGCTTACTTCTTTTAAAAAGCATTTTTGGATGCTTTTTTTGATTGATTTTGTGTGCTATAATCTTCAATATGGACAAGCAGACAATGCAAAAAAGAATTGAAAAACTTCGCTGCGAACTCGACAGACATCGCTATGCCTATCATGTGCTGGACGCACCGGAAATTTCCGACCAGGCTTATGACTCGCTTTTCGAGGAGCTTTTGAATTTGGAGAAACTTGCCCCGGAATTTTTTTCGCCAACTTCACCAACCCAGCGAGTTGGAGCCGAGCCACTGAAAAATTTCAAAAAAGTTCGTCACGCCCAGCAGCAATGGTCTTTTGATGACGTTTTTGATTTTGAGGAGTTGAAGGCTTGGGAAGAAAAAACCCAACGGGCAATAACCAAGATACAAGAAACAACAGATGATGATCAATATGAAAGAAACAAAAAACAAGAAACAAGAACCAAACAAATTCCAAATTCCAAATTCCAAATTTCCAATGAAAGCTTAAATCAAAATGACTCAAACGCTGCACGCTGCACGCTGCACGCTGCACGTCTTGAATATTGTTGCGAGCTGAAAATTGATGGACTCAAGATGATTTTGACTTATGAAAATGGAGTTTTGGTGGGCGGCGCCACGCGTGGGGATGGCGTGGTGGGAGAAGATGTGACTAACAATCTCAAAACCATTCAAAGCGTGCCGCTGGAACTTAATGAAAAAGTTGATGCCATTGTGGTGGGGGAATGTTGGCTTTCCAAAACGGAACTGCAAAGAATCAATCGTGAGCGTCAAGCCAAAGGTGAGGCGCAATTTGCCAACACCCGCAATGCTGCAGCTGGTTCAATTCGGCAACTTGATGCCAAAATTGCGGCCAAAAGAAAATTGGATAGCTTCATTTACGACGTGGATAAGATTCGGGAGGTTGGGGATGTTCGGGAAGTTGGGGAATTGAGTGAAAGTGTGAAAACGCAAGTTGAGGAATTGGAATTGTTGAAAAAATTGGGCTTTAAGGTTAACCGCGAGTTTAAACTTTGCCATTCGATTCAAGAAATTCAAGCTTTTTATGAAAGCTGGACAATTAAAAAAGATCAACAGGACTATGAAATTGATGGGATTGTGATTAAAATAAATTCCCAAGTTTTGCAGAAAGAATTGGGTTACACGGGCAAGGCGCCGAGATGGGGCGTTGCTTACAAATTTCCAGCCCAGCAAGTGACTACGGTGGTGGAAAATATCGACGTGCAAGTCGGTCGCACGGGAGCGCTCACTCCCGTTGCGCACCTGCGTCCAGTGCGGGTGGCAGGCTCTGTGGTGAGCCGGGCGACCCTTCACAATGAAGATGAGATAAAGCGGCTGGATGTGAAAATCGGGGACACAGTGGTCATCAGGAAAGCTGGAGACGTGATTCCAGAGGTGGTTGAAGTGCTCAAAAAGTTGCGAACTGGGGCCGAAAAGACTTTTCAGATGCCAAAAACTTGTCCAATTTGCGGGGGAGTTATAGAAAGGAAGGATTTGGGAACAACTAACCCTCACCTGTCCAGAGTACTGGACATCCTCTCCCAGGGGGAGAAGAAGATAGGGAAGGAAACTTCAGACCCTCACCTGTCCAGAGTACTGGACATCCTCTCCCAGGGGGAGAAGAAGACAAGGAAGGAAGCTTCAGACGCTCACCTGTCCCGATTAAATCTGGACATCCTCTCCCAAGAGGAGAAGAAGATAATGAAGAAAACTTCAGGCCCTCACCTGTCAGGAGCACCTGACATCCTCTCCCAGAGGGAGAGGAAGATAATGAAGAAAGTTTCTGAAAGTGCGGCGCATTATTGCTTGAATCCAAAATGTTTTGCGGTGGAGTTGGGTCAACTCATTCATTTCGTGGGTCGCAAAGGTTTTGACATTGTGGGTTTGGGCGAAAGTATTCTGGAAAGATTTTTGAGTGAAGGCATCATTTCCAATTTTGCGGATATTTTTGATTTGAAAGTCGGTGATCTGGAACCCCTGGAAAGGTTTGCGGAAAAGTCAGCGGAAAAACTGATTGCCTCGATTGAAAAAAGCAAAAAAATAACTTTGGAAAAATTGTTGTATGCGCTCGGGATTCGGCACGTGGGAGAGGAGACGGCTGTTTTAATCGCCAGGGCAATCAAAGCTGAATTTAAAATTTCAAATTTAAAATTTCAAATTAAATCCCAAGTTTCAAATGATCAAAAACTAAAAGAAATCGAAATTAAGACACTCGAGGATATTATTAAGATATTTCCACAAATTGAAACTGAAAGTTGGCTTGGGATTCATGGTATTGGAGAAAAATCGGCGGAAAGTTTGACGAGTTGGTTTGCGGACGGAAAAAATTTGCAGTTGCTTGAAAAAATGGAAAGTTTGGGGGTGGAACTTGAGGGTATGGAACATGGAGCAGGCAGCCTGGAGCATGATGGGAAGGCTAAGCTAGCAAATTTGACGTTCGTGCTGACGGGGCAACTGACTGGCTTTACAAGAGACGAGGCTAAAGATATGATAAGGAAAGCAGGGGGAGATGTTTCGTCTTCTGTCAGCAAGAATACAGACTATGTTTTGGCAGGAGAGGAAGCGGGCAGCAAGCTGCAAAAGGCGCAAGCGCTGGGGGTGAAGGTGATTGGAGAAGAAGAATTCTTGAAGATGCTGAAATAGGACTGATAAGAATAGGAATAAGAATAAGAATAAGAATAAGACAAATAGGACCAATAAGACTGATTATTTTTTTCAAAAATTTATGTTAACTAAAGAAGAAATTTTGCACATTGCCACGCTGGCCAGAATTGGAGTCAGCGAAAAAGATGTGGAAAAGTATCAACATGACTTGTCTGAAATTTTGGATTATTTCAAAAAGTTGGACGAAGTGAATGTTGACGGAATTGAGCCGATTGGGCACATCACAGGCATGGAAAATGTTTTTCGCACAGACAGGCAAGTTGATTTTGGCGACCTTGGAAAACAAGCAATCATGCAAAATGCGCCAGAGCAAAAGGATGGATATGTGAAGGTTAAGTCGGTTTTATAGGTTTTTAGGGGGATTAGGGTGTTTTGGGGAAATAGGACTGATAAGGCGGATAAAATTTTTTAATTTTTTTTATTTATGATTAGGGATCTTCACAATAAATTAATAGGCAAAGAAATCACGGCCACTCAATTGGCGGAGCAGTATTTTGACGTGATTGAGGAAAAAGATGGAGAAATTGGAGCTTATTTGACTTTGACAAGAGAGCTGGCTTTGGCGCAGGCCAAGCTGGTGGATGAAAAAATTGCCCAAGGCGAAGAAATAAATTTGTTGGCAGGCATTCCTGGGGCGATTAAGGATTTGATTTTGGTGGAAGGCGTGCGCGCTACGGCTGGTTCAAAAATTTTGGACAATTATGTCGCGCCCTATGATGCAACTGTGATCAGAAAGCTCAAGGAAAATGGGGCGATAATTTTAGGTAAAACTAATCAGGACGAGTTTGCGATGGGATCTTCCACGGAAACCAGTGCCTATCAATTGACGAAAAATCCAGTGGACACAACTCGGGTGCCGGGCGGATCTTCGGGTGGCAGCGCAGCGGCGGTGGCAGCTGGCGAGGCGGTTTGGTCTTTGGGCACTGATACAGGCGGTTCAATCAGGCAACCTGCTTCTTTTTGCGGCGTGGTGGGACTCAAGCCTACTTATGGTCGAGTTTCCAGATTTGGAGCTATGGCGATGGCTTCAAGTCTTGATCAAATTGGACCCTTCACGAAAACTGTCGAAGATGCAGCGATTGTGCTGAGCGCCCTGGCTGGGCAAGACCCACTGGATGCAACCAGCGCGCAAAGTGGCGACAAAAAATATGAAGACTTTTTGACTGGTGACATTGCTGGCAAGATTATTGGCGTGCCGAAAGAATACGTGGAAAATTTGGAAGGAGAAATTTTGGAAATTTTTCAAAAATCAGTAGAAAAATTCAAAACCTTGGGAGCCAAAATCGAAACAATTAGTTTGCCTCACAGTCAGTATGCCTTGCCAGTTTACTATATTTTGATGACCAGTGAGGTCAGTTCCAACTTGGCGAAATTTGATGGAATTAAATTTGGGCTGCGAATATCTGAATTGGAAAACGAATTAAAGGCGAATCAAGAAAGCGAATTGGGCAGAAACGAAAATTTGCCAAAATCTTCAAAAAATTTGTTGGAGACTTATTTGGACACGCGCAAAATTGGTTTTGGGGATGAGATCAAACGTCGCATCATGTTGGGAACGTATGCCTTGAGCGCTGGTTACTATGATGCTTATTATCTCAAAGCTCAAAAAGTGCGGGCGCTCATTCGCCGGGATTTTGAAAAAGCTTATGAAAAAGTGGATTTGATTTATTGTCCAACCTCTCCGGAAGTGGCTTTCAAATTTGGTGAGAAAAGCGAGGATCCAATCAAGATGTATCTTTCAGACATCTTTACGATTTCTGTGAATTTGGCCGGGCTGCCAGCAATTTCTTTTCCGATTGGCAGGGTTGTGAAAGAGGGCAATCCACCAGCTGGGGGACTTCCAGTGGGCGGACAATTGATTGGGCAGTGGTTTGATGAAGAAGGCATTCTCAATGCTGCGCATACGTTTGAAATAAATCAATAAAAGGGTATTAATACCCCAGGGCAAGCCCTGTACCCTTCGGGATCACACCGATAAAATCGGTGAGGTATTAACCTTTTGTTATCGTCGCTCGTTCGGAAATGAAAGATTACTTTCATTTCGCTCACTTTGCTAGATAATAAAAATAAGACAAAAATCATAGGACGAATAAGACCGATAAGACGGATAAAGTCCTTGGCTAAAAAATATGGATTACGGTGCAATAACTTTTGTGGACAATTTGACTTCGGGTGTGGTGGGCCTTTATTATTCACCGCTGTTTTTGGTATTCAAAATTTTGATTGCGATTTATGTGGTGGTGGTTTTTGCCGACATCGTCTTGCTTTTGGTGCTTAGGGACATCACATGGGATCTGCGAGTCGGAACCAAAGGGTCGGATATTCCGCTGATATCAAAAAACAAAATGCAAAAACGTTGGGACAAAATCAAAGACAGACTCAAGAGCGAAAATGTTTCCCAATACAAAGTGGCTATTATTGAAGCGGACGCCCTGGTGGAGGAACTTTTGGCTGGGGTTGGTTTTCGCGGCGAAAATATGACTCAAAAACTTGAGCAGGTCAGTGAGATGCATTTGGATGATCATCGCGAAACTCTTTCCGAAGTCCACAAACTTCGCAATCGCATCGTGCACGAAACTGAT
Organism: uncultured bacterium; assembly: GCA_903861715.1. Lineage (GTDB taxonomy): Bacteria > Patescibacteriota > Minisyncoccia > Moranbacterales > GWC2-37-73 > CAIPMZ01. Next base: position 15,361 of record CAIOVI010000037.1, on the reverse strand, counting down.
TTTGAAGTTGATCGCCAAACCACTCAAAATGCGCTGGAAGTTTATGAAAACTTCTTACGATACTTGGAATTTTTGCAGTAATATCGAATTAACTAAATTAGTGCTACTGCACGCAAAGGGACTAAATCCCCAATGGGGGACTTGGTCGCTTACAAGGCGGAATGAATTAAATTAAGTTGGTATAAGGTATTTTTCCAATTCTTTTTTGACAGAAAGTTTGATTTGCGGGCGTATTGAAATTAAGCAACTTTTAAAACAAAAAAATGAACATCAAAAATGATCAAAGGCCGTGGGGTCAGTTTCGTCAGTTTACGGAGAATGAAAATTCAACCATCAAGCTGATAAGTGTCGAAAGTGGTCAGAGTTTGAGTTTGCAATCTCATCAGAAGCGCAGTGAATTTTGGGTGGTTCTTTTGGGCGATCCGCTGGTCACCGTGGGAGCAGAAATTCAAAAGGCAAAAGCTGGAGATGAATTTTTCATTCCGCAAAAAACGGTTCATCGTCTGGAGGCGCAGACAGAAAAAGTGGAAATTTTGGAAATTGCCTTTGGAGATTTTGAAGAAAGTGATATACTCAGAATAGAGGATGCTTACGGTCGGAAGTTGTAGCGATGGGTTAACTGAAATACTGTCTCGAAGAAAAAGTTGACCTATGCGGGGAAGGAGTTTTTTTCAGTTTTTTGCTTGCTGGTTAAGTTGGTTTGATATAAATAAAAAAAATAAAAATGAAAACAGCGAAGGCTACATTTTATCCTTTTTCAGTCGTGCCTCACGGGAAGAAGGTGATGTTTGTTTATGGAGTTAAGACTCCTAGTGAGACAAGAATATTTTTGTCGCAAAGTGAAGATGGGCTGACCTTTGGCAACAAATATGAGCTGCATCTCACTGATGAAGACGGCCAAAAAAAGAGCCTGTTTGATTGTGGGCAACTTTCCTTTTTTGCTTATGGAAATCAGGCTAATCTCATCTTTTCGCAAACGAGCAAAGGGGAAAAGCAAATCCTGATTGCTCAATCAAGTGACTTGCTCAATTTCAAAATTACAGCTGAAACTTCTGACGTGGCGGCTCTGTTTCCGATTGTTTCAAACTTTAAATATAAGAAAAACTTCCTGACCTATTTTGGCGGCGAGTCGTTGCAGGTGGCCGCTTCAGACAACTTGGTGCATTGGCACAAAACGGGATCCTTGTTGCCGAAAAGAGCAGAGGCTTTTTTTGATGAGGGCGCCGCCTTGCATGTCATTGGCACAGTGATTGTGCCGCGCGGGATTTTGGTTTTGTATGATGCTAGAGTCGACAAAAAAAGCAACTATGAAATAAAGATTGGTTGCGCTTTGTTTTCCTTGGACAAACCCTATGCGCCTATTTGGAGATCGCAGCTCCCACTGTGGGAAGAATCTGTGGCCAAGAAAAAATATGACGTGCGTTTTTTGGGTTGCGCCTTGGTCAAGCAGTCCTTGCAAATATATTGGTCATCTTTTGAAAATGAATTTTTTGTCAAAACAATTAATTTGGCTTCTTCTGGTTTGGTGCCAAGTGAAAAAGCCAGGCAACTAAAAAGACACGCTAGCAATCCTATCCTTAAACCAGAGCCAGCCAACAGCTGGGAGAAAGATGCCACTTTCAATCCAGCGGCCTTGTGCCTGGAGGGCAAGATTCATTTGCTCTATCGGGCAATTGGAGAAAATGGGATTTCGGTTTTGGGCTATGCCAACTCTCAGGATGGAATTTCCATCAGCGAACGATTGGACCAACCAGTTTTTTCGTTGGCAGAAAATTTGAGAATTCAACAAAGTCCCTCCACTGCTTCTCCCTATGTTTCAGGCGGCAGTTGGGCTGGCTGCGAAGATCCTCGGGCAACTCAAATTGGCAAAAGAATTTTCGTGACCTATGTTTTTTTTGATGGTTGCAATCCACCAGGAGTTGCCTTGACTTCCATCAAGGTGCAGGATTTTTTGAGCAAAGATTGGAAATGGAAAAAACCAAAGTTGATTTCCAGGGCGGGAGAAATTCAAAAAAATTGGATGATTTTTCCCGAGAAAATCAACGGCAAATATGCAATTTTGCACAGCATCACACCGAAAATTTCCATTGAATATGTCGATGATTTGGACGGTGAAGAAATCACGATTGAGAGTTTGAAAAAACCAGGGCTTGATGAACATCGTTGGGATAACGTTGTCAGAGGAGCTGGCGCGCCGCCACTTTTGACTAAATATGGTTGGCTACTTTTGTATCACGCAATGGACAAGCGCGACCCAGATAAATATAAAGTTGGGGCGCTGATTTTGGATTATCAAGATCCGACGAAAATTTTGCATCGCTGCACTTATCCAATTTTGGAACCAACTGCCCACTATGAAAATCACGGAGCCAAAGCTGGGGTGGTTTATGTTTGCGGAGCTGCCATTAAAGACGAGACTCTTTTTGTTTATTATGGCGGAGCTGATAGTGTGGTTTGCGTGGCGACGGAAAAACTGGATGAGTTCTTGGAAGGTTTGATTGCTTCAGGGGAAGTTGCTGGAGAGGAAGTTGCCGGCGAGGAAGTTCTGCAGCAGTTGCAAGGCTAGGGCTTAAACCTGTTTGCAAATTTTTTGCAAATTTAAATCGTAAATATTATCACAAATATGTTTGTTGTCAGAAAATCAACTCACAATCCTTTGCTGAAACCAGTACTGGATCATTCTTGGGAATCTTTTGCCGCCTTCAACTGGTGTCCGATTCAAGACAAAAATAAAATTCATGCCCTTTATCGAGCCGAGTCTGACACGCAGTATGTTCACAAAAAAGAACTGCGAATTTCTTCCGTGGGCCATGTTCAAAGTAAGGACGGTCATCACTATGAAAAACGCAAGCAGTTCATTTTTCCTGAATATGAATGGGAGCAGTTTGGCTGTGAAGATCCTCGCGTGACCAAAATTGATGACACTTACTACATTTTTTACACTGCGCTTTCAGTTTTTCCTTTCGCCGCTGAGGGCATCAAGATTGCAGTGGCCACGACCAAGGATTTCAAAAAAATTATCAGCAAGCACCTGGTCACCCCTTTTAATGCTAAAGCTATGGTGCTTTTTCCGGAAAAAATAAACGGAAAATATGTGGCCATGCTCAGTGCTCACACAGACGCTCCGCCAGTCATCACGGCCTTGGCAGAGTTTGACAGTTTGGAAGAAATTTGGTCGCCAGCTTATTGGGAAAAGTGGCACCGTGAAATTGAAAGTCATCGCATTGTTTTGCGCAGAGGTGAGAGCGATCACGTCGAGATAGGTTCAGCTCCAATCAAAACGAAAGATGGTTGGCTTTTGATTTATTCTCACATTCAAAATTATTTTAGTGACAACAAAATTTTTGGAATCGAAGCGCTGCTGCTGGATTTGAAAGATCCGACGAAAGTTGTGGCCAGAACTTCTGGACCACTGCTGGTGCCAGAAGAAACTTATGAGGAATTTGGCCAAGTGCCGAATGTCATTTTTCCATCGGGGGCTTTTGTGGCTGGCAAAAAACTTTTCATTTATTATGGCGCCACCGACACGACTTGTTGTCGGGCTAGTGTCAATTTGGAAGATTTGCTAAGGAGCATCAAAAGGCAGCCAGTTTTTACTCGCAGTCAGCAAAATCCAATTTTGCTGCCCCTTGAAAATCACGCTTGGGAAAACAAGGCGGTGTTTAATCCAGCGGCGGTTGAGCTGAAAGGCAAAATTTACATTGTTTATCGGGCAATGGGCTCCGAGGACACTTCGGTGATGGGTTTAGCGATTTCAAAAAATGGCAAAGATATTTTGGAAAGGCTAGAAGGCCCTATTTATGGGCCTCGGGAAGCTTTTGAAATGAAATCGCATCCTGGAAACTCGGGCTGCGAAGACCCACGCCTCACTCAAATTGAAGATACTTTGCATCTGTTTTACACGGCTTATGATGGAGTCAATCCGCCAGTGGTGGCTGCGGCAAGCATCAGCTTGAAAGATTTTGCAAAAAGGCAGTGGCAAAATTGGACGCAGCCAACCATCATCACCCCGGTTGGCATCGACAACAAAGATGCCTGTCTTTTTCCAGAAAAAATCAAAGGACGACATTTCGTTTTTCATCGAGCGCACAATCACATTTGTCTTGATCCAGTCAAAGCGGAAAATTTTGAAAGGGAGCACGTGGAAAGTTTCACGCCGATTGTGGGGCCGCGCATTGGCATGTGGGACAGTCAAAAAGTTGGCATTGCGGCGCCACCAATCAAAACCAAAAAAGGCTGGCTGCTTTTTTATCACGGAGTTTCTGACAACAGCACCTATCGCGTCGGAGTGTTGCTGCTTGCCTTGAAAGATCCAACGGTCGTGCTGGCCAGAAGCACGGACTTTATTTTTGAACCCGAAACTGATTATGAAAAAAATGGTCAAGTTTCCAAAGTGGTTTTTCCTTGCGGCATCATAAACCGAGCAGACAAAATTTTCATGTATTATGGCGGCGGCGACAGTGTCGTCGGCGTGGCCACCGCCAGTCTGGCAGAAATTCTGGAGGCGTTGGACGTTTAGCTGGGTATCACCGCAATCAAAAAAGCATTCATGAAAAATGAATGCTTTTTTGTTGGTGCGGGGACGGCCGGGCTCGAACCGGTGACCTTCTGCGTGACAGGCAGACGCTCTAACCAACTGAGCTACGCCCCCAAATAACTTTTCGTCGCAAAGCGACTCAATAATTTGAAATTTGAAATTTGAAATTTGAAATTATTGAATGTAGCAGGGGCGAGACTCGGACTCGCGACCCCAGCCTTATGAAGGCTGTGCTCTAACCAACTGAGCTACCCTGCCAAGATTTCATAAAGCACAAAACATGGAGCATGGAGCAAAAACAAAAAAACATATTTTTTGCATTTTTATGTTCCATGTTTCTTGTTTCATGTTCTATGATTTGTTGCGGGAGTAGGATTCGAACCTACGACCTCGTGGTTATGAGCCACGCGAGCTGCCAGACTGCTCCATCCCGCTATATTTTTAAAACCTAATTTCCTGACTGTAGTTTGATCCGCCAACCGGCGGAGAGCTGCCAGACTGCTCCATCCCGCTACGTAAAATTGTTTCACAATCACGTAGCACGCTACGTAAAATTGTTTCACAATCACGTAGCACGCTACGTAAAATTGCGATAACATTCCTTATTATACGGGTTTTTGAAATTATGTCAATTAAAGCCGCTTTCTTGATTTTTTTGCTTGCCTTTCGGAGTTTTTCCAGCTATAATGGATAAGTAAGAAAAAACAAAAAAACACCCAACCGTTTAAAGAGCAAATTATACTGAATTAAATATTGCTACCAGTTGCAAGGAGGCTAAGCCTCCAACGCCTACCTAGTATGAATTAAATTGATTTGGTATTGGTTGGGCAAGAAAAACATGACCTTAAAAGCATATCTGTGGGGAATGAGAATCAGCTGGGCAGTTACCTTGATTGCTTGGGGGCTGGTTTTGACGCATATTGATCCTGAAAAATCGGGAGCGCCAGGTTGGCTGCTTTTTTATGTCAGTTTTTTTCTGCTGCTGGCAAGCACTTTCGCATTGCTGCTCATTTGGATTTGGCACCACTGGCAAAAAGATGAAGACGCAGCCATGATGTATATCGGCACCAGCTTCCGCCAAGGCGCTTTGTTGGCGCTGCTGTTTGTAGGCTTGCTTTTCTTGCAGCAATATCGAGTTTTGACCTGGTGGGATGGAGCGCTCAGCGTGGCAGGAATATTCCTTATTGAACTTTATTTCTTGACTAGGAATGGGAGTTAGGGTGATTTGGGAGTTTAATTTTTTTAGGGAGATAATTAATTTGAAATTTGAAATTTTTAATTTAAAATGAAATCCTAAATGATTAAATGTTAGAAAGTTTATTCATTTGAGAAATTTCCGCCCTAGGCGGATCAGCCTTGGGCTGAGATTAAAAATTTAAAATTTTAAATTAAAAATTAGTTTAATATTATGGCTAAGGAAAAAAAATCAGGCAGTGAATATGGCGCTAAATCGATTCAGGTGTTGGAAGGATTGGATCCGGTGCGCAAACGTCCGGGGATGTATATTGGCGGAACTTCGACAGAGGGTCTGCATCACTTGATTTGGGAAGTGGTGAACAACTCCATTGATGAAGCGATGGCAGGCTATGGCAATGACATCTTGGTTCAATTGCTGCCAGACAATGTGATTTCGGTGCGCGACTATGGTCGTGGCATTCCCGTGGAAATTCATCCGCAAACCAAAAAATCAACTTTGGAAACGGTGTTGACGGTGCTGCACGCAGGCGGAAAATTTGGCGGTGATGGCTACAAAATTTCGGGCGGACTGCATGGCGTGGGGGTTTCCGTGGTCAATGCGCTTTCCGCTTGGACAAAAGTGGAAGTTTGTCGGGAGGGAAAACTTTGGGTGCAAGAATTCAAGAAGGGTGTTTCGCAGGGCAATGTCAAAGCAGTGGGCAAATCAGATCGCACTGGCACCACCATCATCTTCAAAGCCGATAGCGAAATTTTTCCTGAAATAAAATATAGCTGGACCAAAATTTTGGAATATGTTCGCCAGCAAGCTTACCTTACCAAGGGCGTGAAAATTGTGGTGGAAGATCGGCGGGAGGCTACAACACCGGAGGAAGAATACAAAGTTCGCCAACATGGATTTTACTTTGATGGTGGAATAGTTTCATTTGTGAAGTTTTTAAACCGTGGAAAAATCGTGAAAAACAGCTTGCCAGTTTATGTGGAAAAAACTGTTGACGAGGTGGCGGTGGAAATTTCTTTGCAATATACTGAAGGTTACAAGGAACATCTTTATTCTTTTGCCAACAATATTTTCACGCCCGAAGGTGGGATGCACGTGGTTGGTTTCAAGATGGCATTGACAAGAGTGCTCAATGATTATGCCAAGAAGAATAATTTGATCAAAGAAAAAGATGGTGGCATGACCAGCGAAGATTTGAAAGAAGGTTTGACGGCGGTGGTGAGTGTGAAATTGCGCAATCCTCAATTCGAAGGTCAGACCAAATCCAAACTTGGCAACGCCGAAGTCAAAGGCATTGTTTCGAGCATTACTTCCGAGGGGTTGGTGGAATTTTTGGAAAAAAATCCAGCTGATGCCAAGTCAATGATTGACAAATGTTTGCTGACCGTGCGGGCCAGAATTGCGGCCAGAGCTGCCAAGGATGCCGTTTTGCGCAAAGGGGCGCTGGAGGGGATGACCCTGCCTGGCAAGCTCGCAGACTGCTCCACGAAGGACGCGGCCATTTCAGAGCTCTATATTGTGGAGGGAGACTCGGCCGGCGGCTCAGCCAAACAAGGCAGAAACCGCATGTTTCAGGCCATTTTGCCGCTGCGCGGAAAATTGGTTAACGTGGAAAAAACGAGTTTGGACAAGGTGGTCAAGTCTGACACGCTCAAGCCGATTATCATTGCGTTGGGAACAGGCATTGGTGAAACTTTTGATGCCAGTCGTTTGCGTTATGGCAAAATCATTATCATGGCCGATGCCGACGTCGATGGTTCGCACATCCGCGTGCTGCTGCTGACTTTCTTTTATCGTTATTTTGAAGAGCTTATTACTAATGGCAATATTTATATTGCGGTGCCGCCACTTTATCGCATTCAAAAAGGCAAGGACATTCGCTGGGTTTACAACGATGACGAAAAAGACAAAATCGTGGAAGAATTTCGCTTGAAATCGGTTGAAAAAAATGCTGACAAAAAAGCAGCTAAAGCGTCCAAGGCGGAAGCAGTTTCGGTTGTCACGGCCAGCGCGGAGGAACTGGCGCAGTATGCTTTGACTCAAGCTGAAATTCAAGAGGCTGACGGCGACGTGGAAAAAATTGCGGGCGTGACAATTCAACGTTACAAAGGTTTGGGAGAAATGAACCCGCAACAATTGTGGGACACCACCATGAATCCCGAGTCGCGTTTGATGTTCAAGGTTGAAATCGAAGATGCGCAGGAGGCGGATCGCATCTTTGACATTTTGATGGGCTCCGATGTGGAACCGCGCCGACGCTTCATTCAAACGCATGCCAAGAGCGTGAAAAATTTGGACGTGTAGAATTGGGCAGTTTGGGATTTTGGGGATTTGAAAAAAGCATTTTTCGGAATGCTTTTTTTGTTTGCTTGGTTGTGGATTTTAGGGAGGTTGGGACTTCAAAACAAGCTCCAAAAAGTTATCCACAGTTGCGTCAAAAAAACGCCCAAATTTCCACTACAAAAAAAGTCAAAATCATGCTATACTTTGGAAGTAAAAGAAGGTTGGCTAAGAAGCAAAAAAAGCTTTTAATTGCCGAAAAATTATCAGGGTGATGAACATCAAAAACAAAATTAAAATAATGCTTTCAGCAAGTGTTGGCTTGGTGTTTTTTGGCTTGGCTTTTTTGACTAATTTTGTTTCGGCTCAAGCGCAAACCAAAGTCAATCAAACCAACGCTCAAATTCCAATTTCTGCTTATGTCCTCAATAGGGATAAAACCGCCTTGGCTAATGGTGATTATGATGTGCGTTTTGCGATTTACACTACTGATCGTCAAAATTTTGATCCGTATCCATCCAACTCCGACAAAGCTTCGCAGGTGTGGTCAGAAACTCAAAAAATCAGCATCACCAATGGACTCATCAGCACTTATTTGGGCAGCACCACTCCTTTGCCAGTTTCTTTGACTTTCAGTAATGGTGATTATTATTTGGGAGTGATGATTGGCAATGATGGCGAAATGGCTCCGCGCAAAAAAATTGGTTCGGTGCCAGCAGCCATCAACTCAGTTTATTTGCAAGGCAAAACTATTGGCAATCAAGCGGGCGACATTCCAATGTTGGGAGCGGGCGGACAAATTGACGTTGCGATGTTGCCAACTGGCACTGGCACTGGCCAACTCATCACGGGCAGCGACTCTCGTTTGCACAATCAAAACACTGACACTGGCACTGACCAAACTATTTTCAATGTGGGTTCAGGCACTTCAGTTGGTTCGACCAATTTTGACTTGGCGGTTTCAAATGACAGCGCCAAGCCAACTTTGCGCTTCGATGCAACTGAGCGAGTTTGGAAACTTTCCAACAACGGTTCTGTTTTTGATCAGGTTTTAACTACGGCTTCGCAATTTAGCACTGATAAACTTGTGTCAGGGATTCTGCCAGTTGGGCGGGGAGGTTTGGGGCTGGCGTCTTTCAATCCTGGCGACCTGCTTTTTGCTAGTGCGCAAAATGCGCTCGCTGCCTTGCCGATTGGCACGGAAGGATATTGCCTGAAGGTTAGAGACAACGTTCCCTATTGGGAACTTTGCACCACGGGCAGTCAGCATAACTTGCTTTCTTCGATGCACCCTGACACGGAAGCTTCTTCGGTTCAAAGGGGCGACCTCATTGTGGGACAAGGCTCAACTCCTTTGTGGAGACGCTTGCCAATCGGCGACACTGGCAAGGTGTTGCGTTCCGATGGCATTGATGTCAACTGGCAAACTTTGACCAAAGCTGATCTTGGTTTGAGCAACGTGGAAAATGTGGCACTCTCGACTTGGGGAAGTCTTGGCACCATTACGACTGGGGTTTGGCAGGGAAGCAACATTTCCACTCACTATGGTGGCACTGGATTGGACGGTTCGGGGGCAGGTTTCGGAGCGCTGCTGATTGGCAACGGCTCGGGCTATACCTTGGCGACTCTGACTCCTGGTTTAGGCATTTCGATTGCGAATACGTCAGGAGCCATTTCGATCGCATCAACTTTGGGCACTTCGGTTGACCTTGCTTCGGAAGTGGAGGGAATTTTGCCGGTGGTCAACGGTGGCACTGGCACTAGCACGCTGACAACTAACGGGGTGCTTTTCGGCAATGGCACGAGCGCGGTGGCAGCTTCAGCTGCTGGCACGAGCGGACAACTTTTGCTCGCAAATGCTAGCGGCCTTCCATTTTTCGCAACGCTTGGCGGCGACGCAACGCTTGCGGCTACGGGCGCCATCACCATTGGAACTGGAGCAATTGATAGCTTGAAAATTGCTGATAACACAATTAAGGAAAATAATCTTAGTGTTACTAATGATCCGACTGCTGGCTATATTCTGACATATGATTCCTTGGGGCGCTTTACTTGGATTTCCAACACGGGCGGCTCGGGCGCTTCCAAGTGGACGGATACTGGCGCTTACACCTATCTTTCCAAGACAACCAATGGTTTGGCGCTTGGTTCTTCTTCAGCCATCGATGCGCCGCTGTTCTTTGATGCAGCTTCCAATAGCATCATTTTTCAAGGAGCAACGATTGATGAATATCGCACAACATTTACCTTGGTTGATCCAACGGCCAACCGCACGCTGACTTTGCCAAATGTTAGCGGCGAACTTTCTGCTTTGGGTCAGACAATTGAAACGGGCGAAATTACCAACGGCACGATTTTGGGAGCCGACCTTAATTTCACGGGAGTGACTGGTGCGCCGAGAGATGGTGAGGTGATTGTGTATGATAATGCGACTGGCGGTTTTGGTTCCGTGGCTATCGGTTCAGGTGGAATTGGCGATATTACTTCAATCGGCGATGTGATTTCCAACGACGCTTTTACCGCAACTTCCACGCAAGGTTCTTCGCTTTGGTTTTATGATTCTCACGGGCGGGGCCAACTTACACTGGCACCGCTTTCTAATCCTCGCACCTACACTTTGCCAGATGCATCGGGCACCATCATCACGACTGGCAATTTCCCCGACATTACTCAGCTAGCAACTATCACGAATGGCACTTGGCATGGCGCCGCTATTGGCGCTGCTTATGGTGGGACGGGGCTGAATACGTCCGCCTTAACAGGAGTGGCAACTGTTGCTTTAGGGGCGTGGAATATCACTTCAACCCTGGCTGCAAACCTTGGCGGGACAGGATTGGACACGCATGCTTTAAGCGGAGTGCCAACCATTTCTTCGGGCACCTGGAGCATTTCGCCGACTCTTTCGGTGGCGCACGGGGGAACCGGGCTGGATGGAACGGTCGCTGGTTTCGGAGCCCTGCTGATTGGCAATGGCAGTGGCTACACTTTGGGAACGCTCATGGCGGGTCAAGGTATTGCCATCAACAATGATTCAGCAATGATTACCATTTCTTCCACCTTGGGGACGACCGTGGATTTGACTTCGGCGGTGGTTGGACTTTTGCCAATCGCCAGTGGTGGCACCGGAGCGGGGGTCTTTACTCCGCACGGCGTTTTGTTGGGCAACGGCACTAGTGCTATCACCGCCACTGCTCCGATCTCGGCTGGTCAGTTGCTTGTTTCCAATGGAACCTTGACTCCAGCTTTTGTTTCTCTTTCTGGCGACGCTTCCATCACTGCGGCAGGAGTTTTTTCAATCGGCGCTAGCGCAATCACTGGCAACAAAATTGCCAGTGCCACCATCAAATCAGGCAATCTAGCTGCAACCAATGGTCCTTCGGCTGGTTACATTCTATCCTACGATCCAATTTCAACTGGCTTTGTTTGGATTTCCAACACGGGTGGGGCAGGCGCTTCCAAATGGACGGATGCTGGCAGCTACACCTATCTCAATTCAATTACTAGCGACATGGCGCTGGGTGGCAATAGCACCACGGATTCAGCTTTTTTCTTTGACGTTTCCACGGGTGACATCACCTTGCAGGGAGCTACGATTGATCAAAATAAAACCACCCTACACACCACTGATCCAACGGCCAATCGTGCCATCACTTTTCCGGATGCTTCAGGGGAAGTTTCACTGTTGGGTCAATCGATTGACTCAAGCGAAATCACCAATGGCACTATTTTGCCAGTTGATCTGAGCACCTCAAATGCAGGCGCAGAAGGGCAAGTGTTGATTTATAATTCGGCTAGCAGCAATTTTGCGTGGAGTTCAGCTGGTTCTGGTGGCATCGGCGACATCACTTCAGTCGGCAACGCTTTGACGGGAGATGCTTTTTCCGCCACTGGCGCAGCTGGCACTTCACTTTGGTTTTATGATCCGCAAGGCAGGGGACAACTCACCATCAACGATCTGACTGCTGCACGCACCTATTTCTTGCCTGATGCTTCTGGCACCGTCATCACTTCTGGCAATCTTTCTGACATTGTTCGCACCGGCACCATTGCCAATGGAACTTGGAATGGAGCCGTGATCGATCCGATTTATGGTGGCACTGGTTCGCCAACTCGCTTCACCAAAGGCTCAGTGGTTTTTGCTGGAAATTCCGGAGCTTACAATCAAAGCAACACCAATTTTTTCTGGGATGATGCCAACTCTAGGCTGGGACTTGGCACAATTGTGCCAGCTGGCAGATTGGATGTGCGTGGCGCTGGCACCGGCACTGGCATTGCTTTTCAAACCCAAAGTGCCACTGGCACGCTGGGCATCGTGGCGCTTGATAATGGCAACATCGGACTTGGCACCACCTCGGCTGCGCAGCAACTTTCTCTGACGGGGTCTTTGGCCATGGTCGACACCACCACTGCCACCACGGGCGTGATTTACAAAGGCGTCAATCGTTTTATTCACAATTTTGCGGCTAGCGGAACCAGCGGCAGCAATTTTTTTGCCGGCACCAGCGCTGGCAATTTCACGATGTCAGGAACTGGCACGCAGGCCTCCTTCAACACTGGCTTGGGAGTCACGACACTTTCGGCGCTCACAAATGGAGCTTATAACTCAGCGGTTGGCGCTGGCGCTTCGGCTGGCAACACCACCGGAAATTACAACAGCACTTTTGGCAGCAATGCTCTTTTTGCCAACACAATTGGTTCCAACAATGTGGCATTTGGTTATCAAGCTGGACAATTCCAAGCTGATGGAGTCACTGCCATGACTGATCCAGAAAATTCCATTTATCTCGGAGCTGGTTCCAGGGGCGCTACCAATAGTGATCCTAATTCGATTGTGATTGGCTATGGCGCAGTTGGACTTGGCGCCAACACCACCGTCATCGGCAATGCTTCCACCACACTGACCAAACTTTTTGGCAATTTGAATTTGACTGCGTCTTCCTATCTCAACTGGGGAGCCACGGCGGGTGCAGGCGGTTATGGCATGCGTGACAATGGGGGAATTATTGAATATAGAAATTCCACCGGCGCTTGGACTTCCATTTCAGCCGGCGCTGGTGGGATGGCCATTGGCGGCAACATTGCTTCGGTCACGGCCGGCTCGGTGCTTTATGCCAACGCTTCTGGCAACATGGCGCAAGACAATTCCAATTTTTTCTATGATGGAACAAACAGTCGCTTGGGGCTGGGCAATACAAGCCCACAATATTTGTTGGATGTTTCCAAATCCACCAATGACTATCTGGCCAGAATTTACAACCTCAACCCTGGCAGCTCGGCTGGCGGACTTTCCATTCGCACGGATGGCACGGGCAATTTGCTCAATCTCAATGCCAACGGCTCTGACATCGTGACCATTTCTGAAGCGGCTTCAACTTTCAACAATCCAACTTCCTTCATGGCGGTGGGCGATGTTTCCATGGCTTATGATTTGACTTTCACCAACGCAACTTCTGCCACCATTCATTCGGCTGGACCAGTTGCCATTTCGGCTGGTGAAACTTTTGGTTCCAGTTATTTGACTTTGCAAACTTTCAACGCTGGAAAAATTGTCTTGGACGCAGCTGGCGGCGTGGCTCTCAATCAAGCCCAAGCCTGGATGCTGGCAGCTGGCACGAGCGCTCTTAATCTCACCAATTCGGCTGGGACAACTCTTTTGAATGTGGATAGCACGAATGGGAGAATTGGAATTGGCAACGCCACGCCTGGTGGCACGCTTTCAATTGTTTCGGCCAATGCTACTGGCATCACCACAGGAGCCGCTCTCAATCTTTCGGCCAATTCGCTCACCACGGGAACTGGTTTTTACGGCGCTTCTTCAACCCTCACCACCGGAGACCTCATGGATCTGCAAGTTTCTGGCACCGCAGCTGGCGCTTCGCAAACGGCGCTCAACATTCTGACCACCGGAGCCAATGCCACGGCGGCTATTTCAACCTATGGGGCGCAGATTTCAAACACCCACACTGGTTCTGGCACCAACGTCGGACTTTATCTCAATGCTTCAGGCGGAACCAATAACTATGGACTCATTGTGGCGGCGGGGAATGTGGGGATCGGGACGACGAGTCCGAGTAATTTATTAAGCGTTGGATATAATGTTGCCAATAGTATTCCTTTAGTGAATATTGGTTATAATCCCACTTCTGGGAATGTAGCAACCACAAACGGGTATTTGTCTCTATTAAACGTGGTCACTGCCGACCCGATTGCTGGTATTAGCACGGGGGCTTTGTTGGGATTTAATAGTGCACCTACTAATTTCTTCGGACAAGGGATAGGGGCTTTAAGAAATTCTAAATATGATATTTGGTTTCAAACTGGTGCTGCAAACGGAGGAGGGTATCGTTTTTATACTGGGACGAGTGAAAAGGTCACTATAGATTATCAAGGCAACGTCGGCATTGGCACCACTGCGCCAGCAGGACTTCTCCAGGTCACGCAACCAACCACGGGGCCTGGCACAGTTTCCAACACGGCGGGTGGCACAACGCTTACGGGTGTGGGAACGCAATTCACCAACACTTTCAAAGTTGGAGACACGGTGACCGTTGGCGGACAAACTGTTGCAATTTCAGCTATTGGATCTGACACCTCCATGACTGTGGCTGCCATCACCAACGCCAACACTAGTGTGGCCTACACCCTGACCGGCGGTTCTCGCTTGGCTGTTTTGGGCAACGGCAATGTCGGAATCGGGACGACGAGTCCGGGGGCGGCTTTGCAGGTTAACGGGACTACTGTGATTGGCAATACTGTTGCCGATACTTACGGAAAGCTCCAAGTTTCAAGTTCTCAGAACGGCTATGTGTTTGCAGCCTATGATGCTGCCGCAAATAATTCGCTATTCTTTGTGGGCGATAACAAACTGAGCGCATACACTGATGGAATTATCTTTGGGACCGTTAAAGACGGCGGCACGCAAGTAGCGGGTCCTTCAAGTGGAAATTATCTGTGGTCTGGTGGTCAAAAGTTAATTTTTGATGACTATAGTAAAGCAGGAATTGGATTCTATCAGGGTTCCGTTGGAACTACCGGTGCTTATTCAATGTATATAAATACGAACGGCAACGTCGGCATCGGCACCTCTACGCCCTACGGAAAACTCAGTGTCTCCGGCGCTCCGACAGCCTCGGTTAATTATGGAACGCTCTCAATTGGAGGCGGAGCGTTCGACGGTTCAACCGCCGGCAAATTCGCCGGTTCGGCAAACGGAACCTCGATTGCAGTCGATGAAGTGAGTGGGTACACAGGGAATTTGATGGATTTGCAGGTGGGTGGTGCGAGCAAGTTTAATGTAGACAATGCTGGAAGGTTTTATTCTGCAAGTTATGCACAAGCGTTATATTTTA
>CAIOVI010000036.1 GCA_903861715.1 uncultured bacterium | reverse complement strand
TGGTGGTTGAGCCTCCACTTTCACCTCCGCTTTTATTGTGCATTCTCTTATCTCTCAAATATTTTTCATACAAACCTCCGACTGCTTCCACACAATTAAACTCTCGTAAACAAATCAAAAATCTTTCAAAATCAGCCTCATCCAAAAACACCTCGCGTTTATCGACGCCACGATTATAGATGTGATAATACTCGCCATTAGCAAAAGTTGTCTTCCTCATGCCTCCAGCATATCAAAAATCCCCCAAGGATTCAACTTGGGGGAGATTAAAGATTTCATTTTCAATATCAGCTATATTATTTCTCAAAAACAAATCCGATAGTATATCGTTTATATCCATCACTAGGAGATTCTGGCTCTCCATAAATTTTTATTTCCTCAATATCATTTAATATGCTTAAAACTCTCTCTGGATCAGAAGTGTGAACAAAATTAGAATTTTCTTTCGGTCCAATTTTTGCAGTATCTTTAGTTTCTAGTTTTTTAGCAAGATCAATTCCTACTTTTATCATTAACTCACTTGGAACATCTTTTCCAATGCTTTTTTCATTATCGTCAAAATTTTCCCATTCAAAAAACTCGACTTCACCGCCATTTTCTCCTTTAATTCTAGCAATGAGCCCAGCTCCACCGCCTTTTAAATCATACTCATTCTCTAAAGAAATACCATTAACTCCTTCTAAGGCTTTTTGTAAGACTTGAAAAGTTTCCGACTCCGTTCTCCATTTACTTAAATCTTCGCTATTTTTTTGATCATTTTCATTCTTATCTTCCTCTTTTTTTTCCGGCACTTCTTTTTTTGGAAGTCCTAAGTCTCCATCTTCGATTCCCATAGTTTTGTTTTCTGAAAATTATTTTTTAAAAAAAATAATTTCCAAAATTCAGGTTTATTTTTTTAGTTAAGTCCCCTTATTTACTTTTATTTTACCCCCCCCCCGACACAGTGTGTCAAATGGTGTTTTTCAATAATTGGATATCCTAGAGGCTCAACCTCCATTGTGGAGGTTGAGCCTCTAGGATATGACACAATTTATACACCAAAATAAAAAATTGCATGCAGCAAAAAATTAAGCTAAGATAGAAAAATACCGATGGTGATTATTTCCGACAATTGTGCTATAATCATAAACAAATGCCGTCCAAGAATACCGAAAAAAAACAAGACACCATGCGGGAGCTGACAAAAACCATTTCCCCGATTTTGGTCATCAATAATTCAGCCCTTAAGCCCTATATTGAGCTTTTTGAATATGCGCCAGAAAATATTTATCAGCAGCCACTTGGCAATTTGATTGGTTTTTTTGAAATCAAAGAATACAGTGAGAGTTCCGCCTATGTGGTGAACTTCCTCACTTCAGTTTTGAAAAAAGAATATTATGCCAATCCGCGCAGATCGGTGACGGAAAGTTTTGACAGCGCTATGCACAAAGTCAACTTGGCCCTTTCGGAGGTTGCCAAGCACGGCAATGTTGAATGGATTGGAAAATTGCACGCCTCAATTTGTGTGCTGGAAAAAAACGCCGTGCACTTCACCGTCACCGGCAATGCCAAAATTTTTCTGAACCGCAAAAAAATCCTGACTGAAATCAGCGAAGGACTTTCTTCGGCTGAAAGCCAGCCTCATCCACTCAAAACTTTTGTCAACGTTTCCAGTGGACGTTTGGAAAAGGAAGATCGGTTGATCATCACTTCGGAAGATCTCTTTCATATTTTGAAATTGTCAGATCTGCGAAAAAATTTGGAACGTTTGACCAAACAACAGTTTGTGCAATTTCTCAAAACTGCCCTTTCAAACGAATTGGAAATGATTGCAACCATTGTGGCTGATTTCGCAGAAACCAAAAAAACTTCTGCCACAAAAAAAATCCGCCCAGAAAAAGCTGAGTTTCAACAAGAAACTATCAATGTTTTCAGTCAGGACGCTTTCCCTGAAAAAATTTCTGCCTTGCAAACAGCTGAGCAGCTTTCCGAAACCGAAACAGTCTCGCCAACGGCCGACTATACGGACAAAAAAACTGGTCACATTTATGTCCAAGGCGGCGACCTGCCAGCCCAAGCCAGTCAAGCCGAGCACTATTGGGAACTTAGCCAGGAAAAAATTGCTGACGGTTGGCATTTTCTCAAAACTGGTTCCAAGCGAAATTATGGTCTGCTCAAAAAGCGTTTGGCGAAAAAAATTCAGCAAGCTAAACTTGAAGCGCAGCTTCGCAGCAAAGAGCGCGCAGAAAAAAGAGCGCTAGAACTTGCAGAATTCGAGCGTCTAGCTGCCGAGGAAGCTGAAAAATTTGAAAAGGAAATGATTCAAGTGACTCAGGAGACGCCCAAACCCCAACCTGAAGTGGTTGCTGCGCCCAAAAAACAACTAACTGAAGTCATTAATCTCAAAGAAAAAATTCGGCTCGCAGAGGAATTGCTAGCCAAAGAAAAAGAAATTGAATCAGATCAAACCTCGGCTTCAGCTCAAGAAACTTATGCCCCTTCGTTTGAAAAATCAAGAGAGAAATTTCAGCATTTTTTCAATCAAGCAAGCACCCTGACAACGACCAGTTTCAAGTCATTCAAAGAAAAAACGGCGCCAACTTCAAAAAAAATTCTCCACAGTCTCGAAAAAATTGAAACTCCCAAAATCAACTTTCAAAATTCCGTCATTGTTCCGCATTTTTCCAAATTGAAAAAGCTTTATCAGAAATTCACGTTCAAGCAAAAAATCAACATTTTCTTGGCTTTGCTCATAATTTTTGTGGTGCCAATTTTCATCGCCAATTGGCTCAACCAACCGAAAGCACCCGCCATCAAAGATTTGCCAAAAATTGAGGAAATTTCGCAACCTGCCAAATTGAGTGGGTCAGAAAAAAACCTCAAAGCTGAAAGCCAAGTGACCACTTTGCTTTCTAATGCTAATCTGCTGAAAGTGCTCGTTGCTGGTGATAGCGTGGTGACCCTAACCAACCAAAGTCTGTTTGTCATCAAGAATGGTCAGTCAAAAGAATATTCCCTGCCGAATGAGGCCGGCAAACTGGTCGCTGCAACCTATATGTCAGACCTGTCCATGGTTTTGCTGCTCACCGATCAAAACAAGCTGATCTCTTTCACCCTGAGCAATGCCAAATTTTCCGAAAACAAACTCGACTTGGCTTCAAGTTCTTCCCTCAAATTGATTGGAACTTATTTGACTTATCTTTATTTCCTTGATCCCAGCGCCAATCAAATTGTGCGCTATCCCAGAGCTGACGGCGGCTTCGGCGCAAAAATAAATTGGTTGAAAGAAAAAGCTGACCTGAGCGGAACCACCGATATTGTCATTGACGATAGCATTTTCACCATTCAAAATGGCGCAGTGTCAAAGTTTTTCAAAGGCAAAAAAGAAGCTCTCACTTTGGAAGCTTCCAGCACCCCAGTTCAGTTTGACAAAATTTTCACCACCATTGATTCAAAATCGCTCTGGGCCCTCGACACCAAAAATTACCGCCTGGTGCAATATGACAAGGTCGCCGGCACCATCACCGCCCAATTTTCCAACGACGCCCTCAAGGATGGCACTTCCCTGGCCGTCGATGAAAAAAATGGAGCGGCCTATGTGACGACTTCAAGTGGGCTGATTTCGGTAGATATTCAATAGGCATTCTCTACGAATTACGAAATTATACGAATGTACGAAGAACCCACAAATCTACAAATTGGCTACCCGCCTACCGTCGAGGCAGGCAAATCTACAAATGAAAATCACTATTTTAGATATTCTTAATTAAGGCTTAATTAATAACATAATTATAGAATTATGCACCTAACAAATAAGGTAGTCATTATCACTGGCGGAAGTAAGGGCTTTGGAAAATCATTGGCTGAGTTTTTTAAAAAAGAAAATTGCCAAGTAATTATTTCGAGTGACAACATTGAAGATTTGAAAAAAGTAAGCCAGGAAATATCAGCAGACTTTTCTTTGGCTGATGTAACCAAGTCAGAAGACCTCGAAAATCTTGCCACCTATGTTATCAGTAAATATGGCATGATTGATATTTGGGTTAATAATGCTGGCATCCAAATTGCTCCGAGTTTAGTTGAAGATGTGAATATCGATAAGTTAAAAAAACTTTTTGATATCAACTTTTTTGGTTATTTTTATGGTTGCCAAGTAGCTTTAAAAATTATGAAAACTCAGAAAAGTGGGACCATAATAAATGTCGATTCAACGGCTGGTCTTGATGGAAAACCATTGATAAGCGCCTATTGCTCCTCAAAATTTGCAATAAAGGGCCTGACTGAATCAATCAGGAAAGAAGTCCCAGAAGACATCAAAATATACGCCATTTATCCAGGAGGAATGCAAACTGAAATTTATCAAGAAAAATATCCTGAGGATATCAAAGAGTATATGCTAGTTGATGATGTCGCTCAAAAAGTTATCGATAATCTCAAAACCGACAACCCAGCACAAGATTTAATTATCAAGAGACCCGCTAAATAAATATTCCTCATCTTCTTTATTTTATTTTCAAAAATCCCGCCTCCAAAGAAGCGGGATTTTTTTGTTTTGTCTGGAAAGTTTTTGGATCAGATCTTTCGACTTCGTTTCTCTGCTTGGGGCAGAGAAACTACGCTCAAGATGACACTAAAAAAATAAATACTAAACCAATAACAAATTAACTTAATTATTGTGTCATCCTGAATTTAGTTCAGGAATTTTCGTTGCAATAAAGTTAGTGCGATTAAGCTCGGGATTCTGGATTCCTCCAAAGGCGGACGGGCATGTCCGGAATGACAAGGTAAAAAATAACTTATTTGATTTGGTATAAAAAGCTAAAGCCTAAGAAAGTTTACCCCGTGGCAAGCGCCACTGGGTCTAAAAGCCCGAACTCGCTTGCCGAGCAAATTTGGCGCGTTCCATGATTTCGCGATTGACGATGTCGGCGTCACGACCATATTTGAGCCTGGAAAGTTCTTTGAGATAGTTGGCAATTTCTTGATTGCCATGAGTTGGCGGATAAAAGTTGACATTAAAAGGTTTGGAAAGTTCGCCATTAAGCAGCACCCTGGCAAAACCTTTGTAGTTGTCAACGTTGACCAAATCGCTGGCAGTGAAAATCGGCGCAAATTGTTTTTCCAAAAATTCCGCATCTTCTGGTCCAACTCGCAAGGCCACCATCGAACCCACATTGCCAAAGACTGCTTTGGAAATTTCCTCGCTGAGTTGTCCAATGAATTGATGCGCAATCACCAAGCACAAGCGATATTTTCGCGCTTCAGAAAGAATTTGCGAAATCGAATTGGTGGTGACGTTTTGAAATTCATCCAAATAAAGAAAGAAATCTTTGCGTTGGTCTTCTGGCACATCACCGCGCGCCAGGGCGTTCATCAAAATTTTGCCCACAATCACCATGCCCAACAAGTGCGCATTGATTTCGCCAATTTTGCCCTTGGAAAGTTTCACCAACAAAATTTTGCCGCCGTCCATGATTTCCCGAAAATTGAGAGTGCTTTTTTGCTGGGCAATAATCGGCCTCATCATGTCATTGGAAACGAAAGTTGTGAGTTTGGAAGTGATGTAAGGCACCATGTTGGCCAAAGCCGCATCGCCCCCAGCCTTTTCAGCTTCCTTGATCCAAAAGTCGCTCACCACGGGATTTTTGCATTTGGTCAGTTTCATGCGACGAAAATCTTCATCTGCCAAAACTTTGGAAATTTCCATCAGAGTGCTGCCGGATTCTGGATCTTCCATGATCAGCAGCATGGCGTTGCGCACATATTGTTCAAACATCGGCCCGCCTGTGGCCTTCAAATCATAAAGTTGATCAAAAATGCCAATCATTTCGTTGATCACAAAAGTTTTTTGTTCAGGATGAGCTGGGTCATATTCCAACATATTGAGGCCAAAAGGACGCTCCATGTCCGAAGGGTCAAAAATAATCACATCCTCGGCTCGCTCCTTGGGAATGGAAGTCAAAATGTCTTCAATCGCATCTCCATGCGGATCGATAAAACAAAAACCCCTGCCTTCTCTGGCATCTTGCTTGGCCATTTCCTGCAAAAAATTGGATTTTCCGGTTCCAGTTTGACCAACGGCATAAAGATGACGACGGCGATCATTATCACTGAGTCTGATTTCGGTTTTGGCGCCTCGATAGTCATTGTAGCCTAGCAAAATGCCAGTTTCGGGAATGTTCATTGGCGGCGGCGCTGCTCCAGACTTGAGCCATTTGATTTTTGGAGTTTCAGTGGTGGAAATCGGAAAATGAAAAATGCTGGAAATTTCTTCCGTGGAAAGAATCACAGAATTTTCTTCATCAAAATTTCGGAAAATATAGTCATAGGAAATTTTCTTTTCCTTCAGCCTTTTTTTGACAATAAAATGATTGACTTCATAGTTTTCAAATTGGGCAAAGGCATTTTCGATGTGCGCCAAAACTTCATCCGCTCTTTGTTGAGTCTTGGCAGAAGCCAGCAAGCGGATGTTGACTCTAAAGCCAACCTTGTTGGACTTTGTTTCAATTTTTTTGAGCACTTCCTGCTCTTCTGGGGTTAGTTGCACTGGCCCTTTCTCAAAAGAACTTTTTTCCGGGGTGGAACGAAAGACTTGAATAGCTCCCTTGCCAAGTTCCATCGCAATGGAGCTGTTGGCATCCTTGAGTTGTTGCCCTTGCTGCATTTTGTGAGCAATTTCCTTGCCGTGCAAGCGCCAATTTTTTCCAGCTGGTCGCAAAATCATTTGAATCACCGCGCCTTCATCCAAAGTTTGCAATTTGCTGAGCGCATTGGAAATTTCATTGAGCGGATCAATGTCCATGCTTTCATAAGTTTTGATTGGCAAAGCATAACTTTTTTTGAGCGTAAGCTCCGCAGCTGCCGTAAAACTTCCTGGCATAAAAATGGTGTAGTCTGGAACTTTTTCCACCGAAGCGTTTGGGAAATAGCTGTGCACTTGTTTTTCAATGCTCTCACGAAATTTGCGCGGGATGGCTAGATAAAAAAAGATTTCTTCACTGCTGGCCGGATTGGCAATTTCCAGCGCAAGGTAGGGTTCGCTATAGAGAAAATGTCCCCACAAAGTTTTCTTTTCTTTGATGCTTGCCAGCGTCACCAGCAGCTGTTCCATGGCTCCAATTTCCTCTTTCCAGGCTTGATTGTCGCTGATTTGCTCATTTTTTTCTTTGAAAATTTTGGTCACCCGGACAACTTCCAAATCCATGTTCATGCTCCGATTGATTTGAGCCCGAAAATTCAGAAAACTGCGCAGCACCAAAAAAATCCCACTGCCAAAAGTGGCAATCGAAAAAAACCAAAGGAGCGGGGTTAAGAAAAAGTTTAAATCAAGAGTATCCATGTAAATTTTGTTTTTGTTGATGTTTTATGTTTAAAATAAATTTTAAATTTGAAATTTTAAATTTTTATTGAATTTTAAATGCCTAAATTTTAAATTGATTCAATTCTTTAATTTATTCTCTAATTTCCAGAATTTTTTAAATTTTGATTTAATTTTAAATTAAAAATTTTAGATTAAAAATTCTTTAAAAAGTTCTTACAAAACTTTTTAAAGTTCCTTTATCATTCCCTTTGCCACCAGCGCATCATGGAGTTCCTGGCCGAGCAGTTTGTCATGGAAAGTGTCCAAGACGTAGTTATCTTCCAGATGACGAGCAACTTTCACGGCGTGCACCACCCCTTTTTGAGAGGCCAAATCAACCAAATGACTGACTTGCGATTGAGCGTTGGTTTTCTGCGAAACCGCCTGCGCATCTTGCGAAACATCTGTCTGATCAGTCGTATCATCAGTTTGCGTTTGAACTTTGGCCAGAATTTTTCCATAGGCACTGTCCTTTTCAGCCGAACTGATTTCTGTCGGCGCTTCCCTTTCCACCGCAAAAGTTGGAGCTTCCGGCGCTGAAAAATTTCCACCCAATCCTTTTTTGAGTTTTCCCTCCAAATCCAAATCTTTTTCTTCAATGGGTTCCAAGTTTGATTTTAGCATATTTTTTAGCAATACAAATGATGCGAATTTAATGCAAATCTACAAATATGCGAATGTTTGCAAAAAAGATTGCGCAATATGTATCCTTATTTCATTATTGATTTATTTGCATATTAGCATTATTTGCATAGATTTGCGTAATTTGTATTATACCAAATTAACTAAAACACTGTTAGTTTCAAGGAGGCTCAACCTCCATTATGGAGGTTGAGCCTCCAACGTCTATCTACCATTAATTAAGTTAATTCTGTATTATTCCTAATTATTCGCATCCAACATTTCGGCGCGGAAATCTTGGATGATAGCTTCAACTAGGCCGTCATAGTTGTTGATTTTTTCCTTGAAAAAAACCGCCACCTGTTCAGGCTCAATTTCGCCTTCGGACATTTTTTCATATTCCTCCCGCCCTTGCTCACCCAATTTTTCCATAGTTTCCAAGAAAATTCTTTTGAGCAAAACTTCGGTCATCTTAATGACCAACTCATTTTGCTTGTCCTGCGGCAAACTGTCAATTCCCAAGTCCTTGATGAGCTGAGAAAGTGCCTGCTGTTGAGAACTTGTGATTTCTTCATTTTGATCAGTCATAGAGTTGTTTATATATTTGTTTAATAAAATACTTTTTACGCTGCCATTTTTATTTCATCTAGATTCTCTACAGCATTCTTCGTAATCTCTTCCAGATTAATTATTTTTTCACTATTGAATTCTGGTGACTTTAATAACATTCCTAGCATTTTTCCACCTTTGCGAGAAAAGAACTCGTGCTTATTTTTCATCAATTCTCTAACATCTACTTTTCTAATTTTATCAAACATTTCAGGGTTTCTACCCTTAATGATTTCTCTCCTGAAGTCTCCTATCGCTCTTCGATGATCACCAGCATTGAGGAAATGGCGCACTCTTGTATTCTCAAAAATATAGTTTATGGTGGTATGACTAAATCCTGAAACAGCAACTTCACCAGCAGTAGAAGCATTATCCACAGCTGACTCCGCAGCTACTAAACCAGATGGATCAACACCACTATCATTCACTCGATCAGCAATGTGCCCATAATGAGAAGGATCTCCCAATGGATTATCATTAAGAAGATGCCCCTTAGCATCACCGATATTATAAGCACTGCTGGCACCATTTGGGCTTGGAGTTGCATCTGCGGCAGCTGCTGCATCAGTAAGATCATGTCCAGTTCCTGAACCAGGCACCTCAGCAACATCTGCCGGATGCGCAACAGTTGCAACATGTGAAGGCGCATGCTCATGAACATTCAAATGCGAAAAGTCATTGTCAACGCCTTCATTGCCAATGCCAAGGATTTTCCAATTTGAAGGATCGGGGTCGCTGTCATCGAGAGAGATGATTGTGCCAGGTTTGACGTTCACCATTCCATCCTTGAGCATTTTGGCATATTCCGTTTGACCAACTTTTTCAACAATCTCAGTTTCATGTTCAGTCATGTAATTCTTCCACAAATCATGATCGAGTTTTCCCAGATTTTTGATCTCTGAATGAGCCTTCCCAATATGATCTCTCAAGGTTCCCTCAATACTGCTGCCTTTTTCGATTGTCCATTTTTCAACTTTAGGAACAGCTATCTTTTCCGCAGTCGCATTTACTCCAGGCGCTTTTATGTTAGTATTTTTAGCTCCAGATGCTGCATCTTTTTCAAGATGAGCTGGTTGGGGTCCTTGATGCCCAGAATGACCAACCCCCCCATGCCATCCAAAATAATCTCCTACACTATGAAAGCCCATTTTTGCTAATTCTCCTGCCACGCCAGATCCCAAAAAAATTCCAGTTGCAGCAGCGGTAAGATTTTGGCGAAGATCTTGATTTTTAATTTTTTTGAGGACGTCTGGCCCATCTTTTCCCAAAAGATTATCAAATTTAGCTCCAAGTTCTTGATATTTTTTATCTTGTTCCTCAATTTTTTTCAATTCTTCTAGAATTTTTTGTTGCTCTCTTTTAATTTCCTTTTGGTCTCGTGCCTGTCCTCGAACTTCAAGACCTCTCTTTGCACCAACTCCAGCGATAACTCCGCCAAGCGCTCTTCTCGCCGCAACGACCACAGTAAAGGCTTCAACTGCACCAGCTCCGGCTCCGGCAAAGGTGACCCCAGCCAATGTGAAGCCAGCAACTCCAGCACCAGTCGCCATAAGTCCACCAGCAATTGCAAGCTTGTATTTCCAATTTAAGTTCTGATACCAATCAGTCATCTCATTGGCTGCTTTTTTTATCCAACCAAATTTATTTTCATGCAGTTTTTCAACCTTAACCTTATTGCGCTCATCAGCAAGCGTCACTCTTTGTTCAACTTTAAATTGAGCATAAAGTTCTGCCAACTTTTCATCTGGAAGATTTTGCTTTTTTGCGTCATCCAAAACCAAAATTTGAAGCTCTTTCAGTTTATCGTCATATTCTTTTTTGGCAGCCAAAATTTCACGGTCAGTTTTTGAGATTTCACTGCTTTCTTGATATTCCTTGGCAGCATCTTTTTTCTCACCAAAACCATCCTTGAAAAAATTTTTAATCCTGATCAAATTTGCTGTTTTTTCATAATCTTTTTCCAAATAAGCCTTGCGAGCGACTTCAACTTCGGCTATTTTTTTGACAATTTCTGCGTGTCGCACTGCCAACTCTGAGTCGATTTCTTTTTTTGTTTTCTGCTGCTTGCCTTCTGCTAACTCAGTTTTTTTTGTTTCAAAAATTTTTCTTTTATCCTGCGCTTGCTTTTCTCTTTCCTCTCTCTTAGCTTTTAAATCTTTTTTAATATCTTCAGCAACTACAAGATCATCTTTGAGTGTGTCCCTTTTTTTTGCTTGCAGACGGTGTCTTTCAATTTCTTTTTTGTCATGTTCCAATTCATCTTTTTTAATATAGGCTTCCGCTTCAGCCTTAAAAGCATCTAGCATCTCCATCGCTCGTGCAGAAAGTTCCTGCACTTTTTCCAAAATCTTGCCCCCATTGTCAGGGTCATCCTTGCCAGCAAGCCCACAGCACAAAGCCAACTCATTATAGTCCTTTATTAGATTGGCTTTTCTAGTTTTTTCATCCTGATTCGCATCAGTTTTCAACAGCTTGAAAATCTCCGCGAAACTGTCAGCTGTTGTCAATTTTTCAAATTTTGCAAATAGATTATTTACATTGTTCTTATAATCTTCCCTAACTTTCTGTTCCTTTTCTGCAACCAAAACCCGTTTGATTGCATCCCTGAAGCCAAGTGGGTTTGGCAATTTATCCAAATCAAAACCGTCAGCTTTTGCTGAATTAAACAAATCTTCGAGCAGTTGAGGGGAATATTTTCTTGAGTCTTCTTCAATTTCACCTACCAATTTGACTGCTTCCAACAAATCATCAGGGGTTTGCACCTGCGCAAAAAGCTCGCTCTCTTTTTCAGCACCATTAGTCTCAACCACATCCTCAAAATCAACCGCAAGATTCTTGCGGGAATTGTTGTAATATTGTTTCCAATTTTTCGGCTCTTCTGCTCCTTTCATACTGCGCTTAAAAAATTTTAACTTTTTACTTAAAAATTGCTTCGCAAACAAATTCCACCAAATCTTCCGATCTTTGACAGTCAAAAGACATTTTTTCTTTCATCACTTTTTCCTTTTCAGCAATCATTTCTCGCAAAAACTTTTTGGTGAAAATTTTCAGCAAAACATTTTGTTCTGCTGGCGTGATCAAATTGTCTGCCTCAGCCTGAGCTTCCTTTTTCAAATTTTCGACAAATTCAGCCGCATTTTTTCTGAAAACTTCCACCACTTCCATTGAAAGTCCAGCAACTTTATTGGAAACTGCTGAGTTTTCTGCTTGCTTTGGATTTCTTGCAGTTCTTTGGGTTGGCACATTTTCTTCACTGGCCATTTCAATAATATACGTTCTTTCTCCATAAACCACATAGTCAATTGTTTTATTGTCAGCAGCTTTCAAGATGAGCCTTTCAAATTTTTGAAAATCGTCTTCATTTTTATCTACAC
Source organism: uncultured bacterium (assembly GCA_903861715.1). Classification (GTDB taxonomy): domain Bacteria; phylum Patescibacteriota; class Minisyncoccia; order Moranbacterales; family GWC2-37-73; genus CAIPMZ01. The sequence goes on along the minus strand of CAIOVI010000036.1, from coordinate 18,598 downwards.
TAATTCCTTCCTCAACCTCCATCAAAAATTCGTCATTAGCCAAAAAATAGGCCAGGTCCTTGCGCAAATCAAAATCATAAACCTTGTCTTTGCTCGAAATAGCCCGCTTGGCAAAATCATTCTTGTCGATGTAGTGCACACGATGTCTGATTTGCTCAGCCGAACTTTTCAATTTCAACAGTGGATCATTGGGATTAATATTACTTTCCTTTTTAACCGCTACCCTGTCATTTTGTGTTTCCTCTGTCTTCTTCTGTGTTAGTTCTGTTACTTTTAACACTTCTGTTTTTCTGTGTTCCTGCGCTGTTTTGCTTTGCGATCTTTCTGTTATTGGATTCGCTTCTTTTTCATCCACATGCCTGACTGCCAATTTCCTCATCGGCACAATTTTTTTGACAGTTTTTGAGCTGCCACTAGTTGAAAACTTGCCCGTCACGGGACTGGCAGTTGAAAAAATTTTGCTGAAAAATGCCATAGTAAAAAGTTTTTGTTTAGCTTTTTGTTTATATGAAAATTATAGCACAAAAAACAATTTTCAAACATAGCCGATTGTCCACAAAAAGGTTTTTAGAAATCAAAAAAGCGCAGTCAATGGATATATCCAAAGACTGCGCCTCTTCACACTTCAAGGATTTAAAAGTGTCACCTTGTTGCGTGGCACATAAACCTCACTACTTCTCGCAGTGATGTCCCCATTTTTATTGGGGAGCCTAACGAGGAACATGTTATGCACCTCGTTATTGAGATTAACAACCTCCACCTGCAAGCCTGACTCAGCTTTATAATTCGGAAACGGCATAGATTTTTCATCATACACCACCGTTTCCTGATTTATTTTAGCCTTAATTCCTGATTCAGGCTCAGAAACAATAGAACCTTTGTCAAAATAGTTCGCAATCGTCTGCTTTAAGTTAAAAGCGGAACGATCCAAGCTAGCTTTGATAGCAGGAGACCACAAGCCGATAAAGAGATAGAGAAAGGCAACTGCCATAATTGGCGACAGTATGCCCCTAGCAAGTTTTATCGCTGGCCCAATAATCCAAATGCCACCAATCATTGCTGGCATAATAAATACAAAAAGCCAAACTGGCATTAGGAAAAATAAGACCATAGCACTTCCCAATGAATTAGCATAGGAGCCTATGCAAATCATTAAAATGAAACCTACGAGCCATAAAATTCCAAAAGGAATAAGCAGGCCATTTGCAGTTCTTCTCACATTTGGCCACACATGATTCCTGAAGTCATTCCAGGAAGCCGCAACTTCATATCCCACACCAATTGCGACATTCGCTATTTGAGATCTTAAGACCAGCCCAAAAGCAAATGTCAACCCCAAAAATACCAATAAAAGAATTACCATCTTTAAGATCTCCCTTGTTTAGAAACTTCAAAGCGAGCACGAGCTCTTTCTCTGTAGCTTAAAGTTGATTGTTTTGATTGTTTTATTTCTTTAGCAACTTTTTTAACAGTTGCATTTGTCCCCTCTTTCACTTTTTCAAAAAGAGGCTCTGCTTTTTTTCTGGCAGCTTGAAAGCCATCCGTGGCCAAGACGATAAGATCAATCTTCTTTTTCTCCTTTTTGATTAAGGAAAAGACATCTTCATGCTCAAGAAAAGCAACTTGCTCAGAAAAACTACCTAGAGAAATTAACTGTTTAAAAAACTTTGCTGCCCATTCGGCACCCGCAGTATAGTCAATTATTTTAGACGTTTCTTTGGGCTCATTTTTTCCACCTCCTGTCGTTCTTGTCACATCCTGCTTAAAAAGTAGGATGCCCTTGGCAACAAAGAGGACTAATGCGGCAAGTTTATCCTTGCCATCGGTTTCAAGGCGTAGTTGCTTCTCAAATTCAATAAGTTTTTTGAGATCAGCTGGATCAGTGAAAGACAAAGATCGAACATTGTTATAAAGAATATTATCCTCAACAACACTTTTCGACTCGGTAGTCATTTCTCCAACTCCAAATTTATCCCCGACTTTCTTCACTACATGCGCAACAGCGTGTTCGCCACTGCCTATCAAAGCCTTTTGAATAAGATCCCACGTAGCTGCACCTAAAGTGCTCTCAAAAAGCTCCTTTACAATAGCGCCTGCCCCAGTTTTAATGTCTGCCATGATACTATCTCCTTTTAACCTGCTTTTTGTTGTTTGAAATATTAAAATTTTAAGGAACCTGAACGAGGTCACACACATAAATTTGACCTCATCACAGGACTATCCCGTAACAATCAATCATAGCACAAAAATTGGCCAGTGTCAAGAAAAGGCAAACTTGTTAGATTGCTAGATTGTTAAATTGTTTATTTTAGGCTTATTTAAGGCATTTTACAACTATCGTAATAAGTTCACCATCAGTTGCAAGGAGGCTCAACCTCCATTGTGGAGGTTGAGCCTCCAACGGTTAATTATCCTTAATTAATTTCACAACAACTAAAAAGTCCATCCCGTCATTGCGAGCATGTAATCATGCGTGGCAATCCAGGATGATGCTCAGCTCTGGATCGCCACGGATTTTCGAGTACAAAAATCCTCGCGATGACAGAATACTAAAAGGCACTTCGCAATGTGCGGAGAGGAATGCGAAATGCGAATTCTAAAATCTAGAATCAAAAATCTGAAATCCATTCCATCTATTTGTAGATTTGTAGGCATAGCCCTCACCCCAACCCTCTCCCAGAGGAGAGGGAGCAATATGGTGTTTTTTCATCAAAAATGCTATATTAAAAATATAAAAAAACTTAACTCTAACAAAAACACACATGACTGAAAACAAAAAAGAGGGAGCCATTGTTTGGCACAAAAAAAAATTGACCGTCGCTGGACTTTTGCTGGCAATTTTGCTGGCAGCGTTCATAATCCGCATTAGTAACATCGAAAACATTCCCTATAGCATTTTTCCCGATGAAGCGCAAAACGGAGTTGATGCCCAAGAGGCTAACGCCACTGGAAATTACAAACTTTTTTATGAAAGCAACAATGGTCGGGAAGGACTTTTCATCAACATTCAAGCCATGTCCATCAAGTTGCTTGGAAACACTACCCTGGGCCTGAAGCTGCCTTCCATTATTTTTGGAACGCTGACCGTGTTGGGAATCTTCTTGCTGGCTAGCGAACTTTTCGGCACCTATTTGGCTGGGCTCATCGGCGCCTGGCTGACAACTTTCTCATATTGGGCAATCAACTTTTCGCGCATTGGTTTTCGAGCCATTATGCTGCCTTTCATTTTGACTTTTGCTTTTTATTTTCTTTTCCGGGGCCTGCGCACCAAAAAACTTTCCGCCTTTCTCATTGCCGGTTTCATCTATGGACTGGGACTGCATACCTATATCGCTTTTCGAGTTTCGCCGTTGGTTTTGATTGTGCTTTTCATTTCTCTGCTCATCACTCGAGAAAACTTTTTGAAAAATTATTGGAAACACGTTTTAGTTTTCACAATTGCCATGTTTATCACAGCCGCTCCAATGCTGTTGGATTTTTTCTATTTTCATCCAGAGCACTATGCCTCACGCACCAGTGAGATTTCCATTCTCAATCCGGCCGTCAATCAAGGAAATATCCTGCCAATTCTCGCCAAAACTGTCGGACTTTCTCTGGCAAAATACAATTTTTGGGGCGATCAAAACATGCGTCAAAACTATCCACCTTATCCAATTCTCAACCCCATCACCGGCGTGGCTTTTCTGATTGGACTGATTTACATTTTCAGCAAATTTTTCCATTTGGCTTATATCCGTTTCAAAAACAAAGTTCGCGACGAGCGCCTGGACACCTATGTCTTTTTGCTGATTTGGTTTTTTGCTCTACTGATCCCAGAATTTTTGGCCTATGAGGGCAACCCTCACGCTTTGCGTTCAATTGGTACCCTGCCTGTGGTGATGTTGATTGCCGTGCTCCCCTTTTTGTGGGTTGCCAAAAAATTCCATTCCTTTGGACACGCTTTCAAAACTTTTGTCGTTTCAGCTTTCATTTTTGCTTTTGCCTTCATTGCAATTTTTGACACCGTGAAATATTTTGTCTTTTTTGGCAGCAGTCCAGCGCAACACGCCGCCTTTCAAGGCAATCTCAAAGAAGTTTCCAACTATCTCCGCTCACTTGAACCAGCAACACAGAAAAATATTGTCACTGGCAGCATGGAAAGACTGACCATCAAATATCTCAATCCGACCTTGCCAAACACTGCCTATTTTTATCCTGGGCAGCTTAACGAAATTAACCTAACCCCGAACTCAAATGCGGTGATCATTTTCACCAACGTTGACTGGGAAACTATCAACGCCACCCGCGACCGCTTTCCTGGCATCAATTTTCAAGAATACAACAATGGCTTTGGCGATAGTTTTTACACGCTGAAATACTAATCCGCGAGTAAATGCGAACGATGAAAGGATGCGAATGAATGCAACTATGCAAATTAAATTAATAATGAAGATACGAACTACGCTAATTTGTGCAAGTTGGGCAGTATGTAAATAAAAGAATTTGCATATTCGCAGCTTTGCATTAAATTCGCATCATTCGTATTGCAAAGTTCAGGTTATGGAAAAATTTATCAACAAATACTACAAGTTCATTGTGGTGGGCATTCTCATTTTTTTTGCGGGAGTTTCAATTCTCAACGCCAAAAATGACAGCGCCATTTTCGATGAAGTGGCGCACATTCCCGCTGGCTACAGTTATGTCTCGCAGCATGACACGCGCCTGAATCCTGAGCATCCTCCGCTCATCAAGGATTTGGCTGGCCTGCCGCTGCTTTTTCTGCATTTGAAGTTTGACACCACGGCTCCTTTCTGGACTGGCGAACTTCCCAATGCTTGGGACGAAGGCCAATGGGCAGCGGGCCGCTCTTTGCTTTATGAGTCTGGCAACAATCCTGACCAAATTATTTTTTGGTCACGCTTGCCAATTGTTTTGCTTTCAATTTTACTGGGGCTTTTTCTTTTCAAATGGGGCAAAGAATTGGGCGGCATTTCAGCCGGACTTTTTGCCTTGACCCTTTATGCTTTTGACCCAAACATTTTGGGTCACAATCATTTCGTGACCACCGATTTGGGCGTGGCCGCCTTTTTGACTTTTTCTTTTTACTATTTTTTGCAATTTATCAAAAATCCCTCTTGGAAAAATGTTGGCTTGGGCGGATTTTTCCTGGGGTTGCTGCTAGTCAGCAAATTTTCTTCCATCGTGGCTTTGCCGGTTTTTGGATTGGCTTTGATTGTTTATAGTCTGGCGAAAAACAACCGCGAGGGTGACAACAATTGGAAAACGCGCCTCGGCAATTTGGGACAATATCTTTTTAAGGCCATCATCGCCTTTTTGGTGGCAGCGGTGGTGATTTGGATTGTGTATAAGGCCAACAACTATGCAATGCCGAAAGAAACTTTTGACAAAACGATTGATTTCTTTTTTGCGGCTGACGATGCCAATCCGAAAGCAACCATCACCAACAATCTTTTGCACAGCTTGAACAAATCAAGCTTGACTCGGCCGTGGGCAACCTATGCTTTTGGCCCAGCTTGGACGGTCAAGCGCGTGGTGGGTGGCAATGGAGCTTATTTCATGGGCAAAGTTGGCAATGGCTTTTTGAACTATTTCCCAATTGTCTTTTTGATCAAAGAAACAATTCCTTTTCTTTTCCTGGCAATTTTTGCACTTTTTTTCACGTTCAAACAAACCGCTGTCTCATTGTTGGATTTCAAGAAAGTCAAAAGTCAAATTGGAAATTTTCTGCGAAATTCAGTGGTTGAATATTCATTGCTGGCTTTTATTGTTCTTTACGCTTTCATCAGCATTCAAGGCGGTCTCAACATTGGCTTCCGACATTTGTTCCCAATTTTGCCTTTCGCCTATTTACTGATAGCCAAAAAAGTTTTTGAATTTTTCAAAGACAAAAAAACCAAAGCTGTTCACTGCTTGGGATTCATTCTTTCAATTTTGGTTTTGTGGCAAGTCGGCGCAGCCTTTTTTGCCTATCCAAGTTACACCTCCTACTTTAATGAATCCATCGGGGGCAGCAAAAATGGCTATCAATATGTGACTGATTCCAACACGGACTGGGGTCAAGATTTGAATCGTTTGAAAAGCTGGCTCGACGAGCATCCAGAAATAGCAACCATCCACGTTGACTATTTCGGTGGTGGCAATCCACAACTGACGCTGGGTGATAAATATGTTGCCTGGTTTGACAGCAAGCGTCCAGTCGAAGCTGGCTGGTATGCCATTTCTGAAAATTATCTGATGGGCAGTATCTATGACACCAAGCGCAGCGCCGATGAAACCTACAGCTGGACCAGAAATTTCACTCCCGTTGATCAAATCGGGAAATCAATTTTGATTTACCATGTCGACAAGCCAATTGCTCAATAAGAATCTTCACAACAAAAAAACCTTCTCACATGGAGAAGGTTTTTTTATTTCTTGGTGTCCACATTCTCAACTGGTGCAGCATTTTTGAGTTTGTAGAAAACCTTGTTTTCGGTGCGCAAATCAAGATAGCCAAGATCGGAAAGTTGCAATTTGGCAAGTTCTTTTTTCAAAACAAGATCCAAAACCTTGGTGGCTCTTTCCAAAGGAAATTGGGTTGAAAAATAAAGCTCTGTCGTCTCACCTGTCCTCACATCAATCTCATCCGCCACCAAAGCTGGAGTCCAATATTCCTGGACAATTTCAACTCCAAGCGCTTGCAGCTGACCCTTAAGGCTAGAAACATATTGAATGTAGGCTTGATCCATGACCTGACTGCCGATTTCAATTTTCCCGCCACTATTGTCGGTGATTTTGATCAAGTGATTTTGCGCAATTTCTGGCGAATCAAAATCAGCCTGGCTGTAGGCGATGCCATTTTCATCAATCAAAAAACATTGCTCCCCACTGCACAAAAGCAGCAGTGCTTTTCTTTCCTGCAAATTTATTTCCAAAGTGTCTGGAAATTTTTTGATCACCGAAACAGTTTTAATTTTTTTAAATTCTGTCAGCAGTTTTTGCTGCAAATTTTTGGAACTTATCAGCAAAAAATTGTCCCTGGGAATTGTCTTGAGAAACTTTCCTTGCTGACTTTCTTCAACCACACTTCTGATTTGAGCTGAATCCAGCTCTTCGACTCCCTTGATGTTGATTTGCCCAATTTTCAAATAATTTGAAAAAAACAACATATAACCAGTCACACCCAAAAAGGCCACCAATAAAACATAAAAAATCACCCTGGAAACAATCCGGCTGGTTCTTTTCTGCTGAGCGCTTTTTCCCCCACCTTTCAAGTGCCCACCCGTGCAGTTTTGGAGATAAGTTTTTTTGGGTCGTAACATATGCTTTTTATTTTTTATTTTTTGAAATAAATTCAAGGGTTAACTTTTCTTTTAGAAGAAAAGTTACAAAAGAAATCCCGACACGTGCTTGTTGCTGTGGCAAAAACTTCGCTCTTCGCTAAAATTCCCGCTGCGCTTCTTCTGCTGAAGAAGCTCGCTGAAAATTTTTTAACGCTCATCGTTCGTTTTTTGCCTACGCACTACGCAATGTGCGGAGGGGAATGCGGGAATACAGAAATTCTTTTGTAGATTCGAATTTGTTTCGCCCGCCTGCCGTCGAGGCCGGTAGTTTCGTATCGGCAAGATTTTGATTAGATATCCATAAACAAAACTTCCAACAATAATCTGGCGTTAGCGTTGGTGCTTTTAAGCAGGGTCATGCTTTGCTGAATTTTTTCAATCACTTGAAAAGTCTGATTTCGCACTTGCTGATCTTGGTTGGAAAGCCCGTCGAGTCTCAACAACCAAATCCAAGCGTTGAAAGTGTTCAACGTTCGAGCAACATCTTTGGAAAATTCTTCCGCCAAAAGCATTTTTTCATTGAGCGAGCCACCCCTTAATTTTTCCAGTTGCTGACGTTGTTGCCTGCGCAATTTCAATTCCTCAGCGCTTTCCAACATATTTTTAGCCAGGCCAGGTCTGCCCATCGCAAGCATTGGGATATCATTGGCAAAACCGCTTTCCGCACTGAAAGCCTGGGCAATTTCAATTTGCGTGGCCAGCGAAAAATTGATTTTTTCGCAGCGGGATTGCACGGTTGGCAAAATCTTGCTTGGCTCGCTCGTGACCAAAATCAGCATCGAAGTTTGATTGGGTTCTTCCAGCAATTTGAGCAGCGCATTTTGCGCCGAGTTGTTCATTCGATGCGCATCTTTGACAATCAGCACTTTGTATTTTCCGTGATAGGGAAACAAGCTCAACTTTTGTTGGGCCTCCCTGATTGCTTCAATTGGAATATCTCGCACTTTGATCACGTCTTTTTTCTCAACCGTTTCTGGCTCAATCAAAATCAAATCAAGCAATGCCCCCTTGTTCTCAAAAGCCACGTCCAAATTCATTGCTTTGCCCGCAATCGCCGCCTGTGCAAACATTTTCCCCAACGTGGTCTTTCCAACCCCCTGCGGTCCCGCAAAAAGATAGGCGTGATTAAGCTTGCCTAGTTCAAGAGACTTTTGAAGAAAAGCGACTGTTTTTTTGTTACCTACAAAATCCATAAACCTACAAATTTACAAATGAATTACAAATATACAAATGTACAAAAAAAGAAATTTTGTATTTTTGCATTTTTTCTCCGCACATTGCGCAGTGCGTAGGCAAAAGACGAGTGATGAGCGTTAAGAAATTTTCAGCGAGCTTTTTCAGCAGAAAAAGTGCAGCGGGAATTTTAATTGGCTTTCAAAATCTTTGATTTTGTCCAGACAATATATACCCGGAGGGTGAAGCGAAGAGTGAAGTCTTTGCCCCAGCAACACGTGTCCGCCTTGGGAGGAAGCACGTGTCGGGATTTCTTTTGTAACTTTTCTTCTAAAAGAAAAGTTAACCCTTAAATTTTATCAAATAATTTATTTTTTCTCCACAACATCATCAATAAATTTTCTCATATCATCAACAAACCGTTCCCTACTAAATTCACTGCCTCGCTTTTTAATAATTTCTTTATCATAATTTTTCTCATTGTCCAAAAACCTGCGCACGCCGTCGGCCAAAACTTCCGGGGTTTGCGCCTCGAAAAATTCTCCTGTCACTCCCTCTTGCACCGTTTCCAGCACGCCGCCTTTGCGATAGGCAATCACTGGCACGCCAAAATTCATGGCCTCCACCGCCGTCAGGCCAAAATCATCCTCGGCTGGAAAAATAAAAGCTTTGGCATTTTTGTAATATTGCTCGGTTGTGGCATCATCTTTCCAACCCAAAATTTGCACATTGTCCTTGGCAATCGATTTGAGATATTTTTCTTGCTCGCCTTGCCCGATCACGACCAAGGGCAACCCTAATTTGTTGAATGCCTCCACCACCACGTCAACTTTTTTGTAAGGAGAAAGACGGGAAACAACAAGAAAGTAATCACCTAGCTTATAGCTTTTAGCTTCAATATCTCTGCTGTCATCGCGATCCGCCCAGGGCGGAGTGGAAAAAAATTGGCCTGGCAAAATTCTGGATTGCTTCGGATGATTACATCCTCGCAAAGACAATTCTTCATCCAAATTCCTTTGGTTATTATATCTTGCCTGCCTGTCCGGCCCGCCTGTCCGGTAGGCAGGTAGGCAGGTATCTTGTATCTTTTGTTGTGTGTTCCATGTTCCATGTTCCATGTCAACTGGTGGGTATATCACAACCGAATCCCGGCGATAATATTTTGCAATGCGTTTTTGAGTGTAAACCGAATTGGCGATCAAAAAGTCTGGGCGGTCAGCCGACAATCGATCCCACATCCGCAGATAGTTCAGCACAAATCTTTTCAGCAATGATGGGCTCTTTCCTTTCTCTTGAAAATATCTTTCGTTGTAGTCCCAAACGAAACGCATCGGACTGTGCAGATACGCAATGTGCGTGGTGCTCATTTTCGTCACAATGCCTTTCATCCAAGCCCCCGAAGATGAAATCACCAAATCATATTCCCGCAAATCAAAAGTTTCCGGCACCACCGGGAAAAACAAAATCAGCCATTGATAATGTTTTTTCAGAAATTTTGGAAATTTTTGCAAATATGAGGGCCGAATGTCCTTGCCGGCAAACATCTCGCCCATTTTTTCCTGGTCATGCAGCAACGTGAAAATCGGCGCCTTCGGAAACATCTCAGAAAGCACCTTCAAAACCCGCTCTGCTCCGCCAGGATAAAGCAAAAAATCGTGAAGCAAGGCCACTTTTAGTTTTTTGTCCTTTTTCTCTTCCATTACCCCATTTTAGCACATTTTGAGGTTTCAAGCACGCTGCGGGAAAACCCTTAAATCCAAAGTCATATGTTTTGAGTCTCATTTCTTTTTTCAAATAGACAGCCATTTATATTCTTGATATAGTTGACTTACAGAAAACCATACAAAATACTCGCAATATATGCGATATTCAGTCACCTATACAAGATCACTCACATATAAACGAGTTATATGAAATAAAATTCTTTCTTTTTTCTTTTTTTTAAATTTGATTTTTTATAATAAGGAAAAATAAGTTTTTTTATCTATTTATATAGGGGTATAAGGTGTCTTTTTTGCTCCTGGAATCGCAAAAAAGACGATTTCTTTAAAATTCTAAATCGTGATATAATTTAATAGTAAAATCACGATAATAAACATGCAAGAACTTGCTTTTCCAATCAATAATAATGCGGTATTTGACCTTGAAAAAACGGCCACCTTTTTAGGTATTTCGACCGCAACAGTCAGAAATTGGGTTAAATGCGGATATTTAGCAACTCATAGTGAAGAAAGGCAATATTTTTTCAATTTGGCCGAAATAGAAAACTTAAAAGCTAACATTGCAAATGGTAGTCTTGAAAAATTAAATGGGCGAGCTAATAAATCAAAAGCAGAAAGAACATTTATACCGGACGAATATTTAAAGGCTGGTGTTTGCGTTGATGATTTAACTCAAATAATCGACTTTGTAGAAAAAAATAATATCGATATTTTTACTTCGCTTCTTCTGTTGAGCTTGAATCTTACTAAAAGAGAGGGAATCGTTTCAGATATAAGCGTTCATGATTTAATTGGCAGGAAAAACATTAACTTCAACAACAGGCAAATTGAAGAAGAAATAAGGTCTTGGTTATCTGAGACAAAAATTGACAATATTAAACCAACCTATTCTTTTTTGTTAAATTGTTCGTTGCCAAATCAGCGTGATGTTTTGGGTTTCATCTACCAATCTTTATTGTCTGAAGGAAAAAAATCTCAAAATGGCTCGTATTATACCCCCGAAATTATTGTTAATGAAATAATCAGAAATTATGTAAAAAAAGAGTCAAAAGTTCTTGACCCTTGCTGTGGCACAGGACAATTTTTATTAGCTTTTGCAGATGAGATTGATAATCCAAAAAATATTTACGGGGTTGATATCGATGAGATAGCAGTTAGAATAGCGAGACTAAACCTGTTAATCAAATACAAAAATCAAAACTTCGCTCCAAATATTGTTTGCAAAAATACTCTTCTTGAAATAGGAAATTATGATTTATTCAGCTTGAATGATGAAAATATAAGAGATTTTGATGTTATTGCAACAAATCCACCATGGGGAGTACACTTTTCAAAAGCAGATACTGAGCAACTAAAAACATATTATCCAGAAATAACATCACTTGAATCTTTTTCTTACTTTCTGAAAAAGAGCATTGATCTGCTTCGTGACGGCGGAGTAATTTCATTTATTTTGCCAGAATCAATGCTGAATGTAAAAACACACAAGGATATAAGAGAAATAATTTTAAGAAATACTCACATAAAAAAAGTTTCTTATCTTAAACGTGTTTTTAAAAATGTTTTCACTCCAGTAATTAAGCTAGATTTAGAAAAGACCAAAAAAGTTAATGGAAAAATTGAAATTTGCAAAGAAAATGAGAGCTACGCTGCAGAACAGGAAAGATGGAAGAATAATCAAGATTTTGTTTTTGACATACATTCGAATAGCTTTGATACGGATATAATCGATAAGATTTATAATTTTCCGCATACTACATTATTGGGGAAGGCGGATTGGGCGTTGGGTATAGTTACTGGAAATAATAAACAGTATATATCCAATGAAGAACAAGAAGGATTTGAAGAAATTTATAAAGGCAAGGACGTAGAAAATTTTGTTTTAAAAAAATCTTCAAATTATGTTAAATTTACTCCTGAAAAATTTCAACAAGTTGCACCCATGAAAAAGTATCGCGCCAAGGAGAAATTGATCTATAGATTTATTTCTAAGTATTTGGTTTTTGCGTATGATGATGAACAAAAATTGACGCTGAATAGCGCTAATATTGTAATTCCGAAAGTTCCAAGCTACCCGATTAAGGTCGTTGCAGCTCTTTTGAATTCTTCTCTCTACCAATTCATATTTCAAAAAAAGTTTTCAAGTATAAAAGTTCTACGGAATCATATTGAACAACTGCCGTTGCCGCTTTGGGATGAAGAAGTTTTTAATAATATCGTGAAATTAGTTGATGAAGTTAGAAATAACAAAATCGAATTTGAAATATTAGATAATTATATTATGATGCAATACGATCTCTCAACAAAAGAAATAAACCACGTTAAACACTTTAATAAGTAATTTTTTTATGGAAATTCTAGAAGCAGATTTAGAAAAATTGATTGGACAAATACCCACTGACGATAGTGAGAAATTAAAAAATAGTCTCGAGGAGCTAATGTCGGTTTATCCTTTTAATAAATACGAATACATCATTTCGAATTTATTAGGCATTAATAAAATAACATTGGAAGATTATTTAACAATCAGAGAAGAATACTTGGTCAGAAATGAATACCTACACATCTATGAAAAGTATGGGTCTCCAACGTCCTTTGGAATCACATGGGCACAGTCACATGTCCATGCTATTGCGCCAGAAATGAAAAAACCAACAAAGAAAGAGTGCCCTGGTTTTGATAATGAATATGACTTTTTTTACAAGCATGGAAAAGCTACCATAAGAATAGAAGTTAAGGCATCTAGAGCGGTTGACGCAAAAAGTGATGACCCACTTTTCATAAAAGCATTGGCATGGAGTTCTAAAAAGCCGTTTGATATGAATTTTCAGCAGATAAAACCAAGTCACTGTGATGTCTTTGTTTGGGTCGCTGTTTGGAGGGACGTGATTAAATACTGGGTATTTCCTTCAAAAGATGTAGAAATAAATAAATATTACTCAAAAGGTCAGCATAGAGGGAATGTCGGAGAAGGACAACTTCATCTAAATCACGCCAATATAAAAGAATTTAAAAAATACGAAGTAAAGCCAAGCGAATTATTGAAAAAAATTATAAAAGCTTACAAAAAACAATCTGCAAAATAAATAATGGATGGTTTAAAATTAATTATGGAAAACAGGCGAAAACATCTTGAATTTATCAGACAAAATCGAAGTTTAAAGATTTAAAAGTTTTATTTCATTCTAAGAATATGAGAAAACCATTTAAAAAATCACTCAGTCAAATCCCCTTTGAGGAAGCGCATGGAGGCACTAGCAGCCGTCAGTTAATTTTGTCGAAAGCTGATGCCATATCAAAATATTTTGAAGCAATGACAAAAGGTTATCTGAAAGATAGAGAGAAATATGATTGGCATTCACATGATAAGATAGATGAATTCTTTTTGGTGACGAAAGGGTCTGGTCTTGTTGAATTTAAGAATGGAGATTCATGGGAATATAATGAGGGCGATTTGATTTATATCCCAGCAAACATTGAGCATAAAATAACCACATCCAATGAGAACAACAATGAATTCTTTTTTATTCGATTGCAAGGTGAATAAGCGACATAAATTTTATTTTTTATACCAATGAAGACAATAATTCTTACATCGAAAGATGACCAAATAACCACCACTGAATTTGACGAATTCTTGCCAAAACCTCTTTCAGCATCTCGAGTGCTATATGTAACAACTGGCTTAAAGGGGTCATCCGATTTGGTTTATGCGGATCAACAAAAACAAATAATGCAAAGGCTCAATTTTTCGTATACTGAATACGATATTAGCAATAAATCTAAGGAGGACTTAAAAAAGGCCCTCTCTAATATAGATGTTGTGTATGTTGTGGGCGGGAGCACTTTCTATCTTTTAAAAGCTGTTAGAGAAAGTGGATTTGATGAAGTCATCAAAGAATTATTACCAAAGGGTCTTGTATACATCGGCCTTAGCGCTGGTGCATATATTGCTTGCCCATCGATAATCATGAAAACTTGGTCTAGCCGAAATAGCAACCAATTTGGAATAACAGATTTTACTGCTATGAATTTAGTGCCTTTTCTGCTAAAAGCTCACTACGAGCCTGAGATGAAAAAACTGCTCGAAGAAAAATCTAAGAATTTGGACCTAGACATTCGCGTTTTGAATAATGAGCAAGCATTAATAATTAGAGACGAAAAAATTCAGCTTATCGGTGGTGGAGATGAAATAATAATATACAATGGCAATACACTATTACACACATCACATACACACAAGCTTTAGACAAATTAACTTTTTGATTTTATTATTATGGAACAAATAAATGACTGGCTTGCTAAATTAGTGAACGCTTGGAAAACGCATGATATTGATGCAGTTTTGGTTTTGTTTACAAAAGATGTTGAATATTGGGAAACACCATTTGATAAATTATCCAGCTTTAGCGAATTGAAATCAGAATGGGAAGGTATCAAAAATCAAGAAGATATTGAAATTTCTTGGGAAGTATTCTCCAAGGATGAAGATAAATATACCGTCAAATGGAGTTTGGAGTATACCGATAAAAATAATATCACCAAATTACTTAAAGGTGCTTATCTCATAAAACTAAATTCAGACAATGAATGTGACTATTTTTTCCACTGCGGAGAATCAAAAAACTAACATCGTCTAGTAAAATAACAAAAAACCAATTAAGAATGATCCCTAGCTTAATTTTTTAGAAATTTTTATGGCAAACATTAAAGGCATAATTTTGGACATTAATGGGGTGATCGTTGGCGAGAAAATTGGATTCCTCCAGTCGGTTCAGTGTCTTAGACCTGAACCGAAAAGTTTCTGAGGATTTAAGGACTATGCAGTTCAAGTCTTAGACATTGAACCAACGATAATATTCAAAAATATAATATTCAAAAAATTGCCCATTTTAAAATCTCTTGCTAGAATATAGCCATGACAACGCTAACCATCAAAAATAAAATAATCCCCATTTTAAAGCGTCAAGGAGTTCTCAAGGCGGCTATTTTTGGTTCGTTTGCAAGAGGTGAGGAGACAAAAAACAGCGACTTTGATTTGTTAGTAAAGATGCCTAAAAGCAAAACATTTCTTGATATGGCAGGACTCAAAGTTGAATTGGAAGACCAACTTGGCAGAGAAGTTGACCTCGTTGAATACGATGCAATCAAGCCACTGATAAAAGACCAGGTCTTGAGGGATAAAAAAGAAATATATGAAAAGAAATCCTAAACTTTTTCTTACGGATATTTTTGAGAGTATCCAGCTTATTGAAGAATATACAGAAAAATTGAATTACAATCAGTTTCTTGAAAATAACGTAACCCAGGATGCCGTTATGCGGCGGTTTGAAATTATTGGCGAGGCGACTAAAAATATTCCGCTTAAAATTAGAAAAGAATACCCAGAAATTCCCTGGAAGCAAATGGCCGGCATGCGGGATATGCTTGCTCATGAATATTTCGGAATTGCAATGAAAAGAATTTGGGATACAACTCAAAAAGATCTTCCGAAATTGAAAAATAAAAGGGTATTAATACCCCAGGGCAAGCCCTGGATCCTTCAGGCTCACGAGGCAAGCCTCGAGGTATTAACCTTTTGTTATCGTCGCTCGTTCGGAAATGAAAGATTACTTTCATTTCGCTCACTTTGCTAGATAATAAAATCTTAAAAAATAATTGAAAATATTTAATCTTATCCTTCTGTCGGTTCAGGGTCTCTAACTTGAACCATCTTATCCTTTAATTTTCAGAACCATTTCGATTCAGGACAGAAAAACTGAACCAACATAGAGCTCTTCTTATTCTAGTCCACTAGAATAAACCCGCCCCTTATTCTAATCACCAACGAGGGAGACGACTTCCAAAAAAACGAAACAAAGTTTATAAGTTTGAAAAATTGATTGAAATACTAAACTTATAAGCAATTTTTTATTCTTATGACATCCGCTTAATTGGATATAATTGGATGTAGTCAATATGTCCAATTTAAATAATTACTTTACAGGATAAAAAATAGAAAGAATAGGCCAAGGCAGAAGTGTGCGATATAGAAAAGTAGACTAAAAAACTCAGCCAGGTACTGTCTTTGACTGGATCTGGTTAGGTTACGATATTTACGATATGAACTCAAAACTAAACAATTTGGAAGAATACTTAAAAGAAAAAATCTTGCCGGACTTGGAAAAAAGTCGAGGTGGTTTTGATAAAATTCATACCCTGGAAGTTGTCGGCTGGTTGAAGCAAATTATTAGCCATAATCCTGAATTAAGGCTAGATGAAACAGTTTTGACAATTGCAGCTTATGCTCATGATTGGGGTTATTCAGAAATATTCAAAGATGGACAAATTATGGATATCGAAGTCATAGAAAATGCCAAAAAATTGCACATGAAATTAGGTGCGGAAAAAATAGAAAAATTATTGCACTCTGATATCTTTTCATTCCTGACCAAAGAGCAAAAAGCTCGCATTGTCCATCTTGTCGCTGTGCATGATAAAAAATTTGAGATAAGAGCCGTTGACGAAATAATCTTAATGGAAGCCGATGTGTTAAGCGGCTTGGATGTGAATACAGAAAAGCCCATACTAGACACTACGTCCAATATAAATTTCATGGATTCAATGCTTAATATTAGAATTCCAAAATTTATTACTGAATTCAGTAAGCATGAGGCGAAAAGATTAATTCAAGCCAGAGAAGATTATTTTAGACAAAAAGAAAAAGTAACTCAAAAATATGTTGACTCCGATGAATATCAAAATGAAATAGCCCAGCAATACAAAAAACGTGTTTCAACTTTTACTCGCCAGCAAGTTTTGGAAGTTTTAAGGGTTTTAAAAATTCCAAATTTGCCCAACATTGATGAAGTTGTTGAGGCTGGCGCAGGGAATGTCAATGCGACATTTCTGACCAAAGACTTTGCCATAAAACTCAATCAGAGAAAAGAGCGCCCTGAATATTTGGCAAACAAAATCGTTTCCGAAAGACTCGGCTTGCAAGCTCCCGTAGTGGAAGTGATTGCATATGATTATTTCAACACAACTCCGTTTGAAATCTTGGTCATGAAGCGTTCAAGTGGCAGCATGCTCTTGGATGACATCCTTGAAATGAGCGAGCAAGACAGAGAAATCATTTTTCAACAAGTCCTTGATGTTATAGAAAAACTCTTTAGCATCAGCTTTTCTAATTTTGGTTTGGTCAACCTTGATGGCAAGGAATCCTTCGCAACATATTCAGACTTTCTAGTTAAAGAATTTGATGGGTATGTTGCAAAAATTATGGCTGAAAAATTGTGTACACCTGAAGATATAAAAGAGATTGAAACATATTTCAAAAAACATATCCATATTTTTGACAATTGCGAACCAGTGTTTGTCCACACAGATACACATATGGGCAACATTTTGCATGAAGGAATGAGACTCACAGCCTTGATAGATTTCGATTCTTCGCTCAAAGCACCGAAAGTGCGCGCGCTCAATTCCCTGCTTGGTTTTATTGATAACCCTCAACAGTTTGCCGAAGGCACAAAAGATTTTCCAAAGTTCAAGGGAAAAAACTTTTATCATTTGTTGCCAATTTTAAAATCAAAATTTCCAGAAATTTTTTCTGATCCTCAACTGCTGAGAAAGTTAAATTTGATTAGCATCAAAGAAGGCATCATGTGGGTGTCCCAAAATTGGTCAACCGATTGGAATGCTGAAATGATTAATGGAATGATAGAAAATGAGTTGCCAAAAGATGACCTCAGTCAAACTTATCATGGAAAAATTTTGTTAAATCAAAAAATATGCTTGCAAAAAAAATAATATTTTTCGATGGCGACGGAACGCTGTGGTATCCAAAGAAAACAAAGTATCAAAAGAAACCGCACTGGATATATGCTCTCGGTGGCACTCTTGATTTTTATTGTGGACTCCTCGTGATGACACCCACAGCATTGGACACACTGAAAAAATTGAAGGAGCGCGGAATCATCACGATCATTCTCTCAACCCATCCCCAACCGCCGAAAGAAGCAGGCATCATTATCAATCACAAAGTGTCGTACTTTAAACTCAATGATTTTTTTGATGAAATACACGCAACAAGAGAACGCCAAGAATCAAAGAGTGAATTCATTGTCAGAATCCTCAAAAAGCACAACATCCCTAAAAACAAAGCCTTGATGATTGGCGACAGCTACCGCTGGGATTACAAACCAGCAAGAAATGTCGGAGTCGATGCCCTGCTAATTGCTTCAGATTATCAAAAAAATGATGGTTCTTTAGACAATTGTATGGGTAAAGTATAGCAAGGAATTCTGAATTGGGCTATGCTGGGTGTATGAATATATCACAAACGCTAGCCCAGCATTATGAGCAACTTCTTAACCTAACTGATCCATGGATCATTAAGGA
>CAIOVI010000035.1 GCA_903861715.1 uncultured bacterium | reverse complement strand
TTCTACAATAATACCCGCAGACATCAATCTTTGGAATACGCAACCCCTAGGGAAGTGCATTTTCAATAGCTAATAATTTTTAAAAATTTTCCCTCTACTTTTTCTAATTTAGCTGTGTTGACAAAGGGAACCACCATAGAGTGATGGCTTCACAGTTCGATTCGGATACCAAGACTATCACGATTTATTCTCAGGTTTTTGCCGATCATGAAAAATGCGATGCGTTTGTATATAACAAAACCAAGCGGTACCTCGTGCATGAATATACCCATTATTTAGATTTCAATTATCCGCTTTCAGAAGCAGTGCATGCGAATAATTTGGAAACGACGGCAATCATGGGCGAAAACATTTTGCCGAAGCTAGTATGGGGCAGGCGCAATCCAATGGTGATCCGACCGCTCACAAAAAAAGAAAAACATCATTCTGCTATCTTGAGACGATTTTTCATAGAACACAAGGGTCAGCATTGAAACTTGACATTTTACCATAAAATGCTAATATAAGTCATATAAATGCTATAAATAGCACTTTTGCGGAATATATATGCAATATTTAGAATTAAAGCAACAATTAAAGGATTTTTTGGTATTTTCCTTGGATGACATCAAAAAGGTTGATCAAGCTTTTTATCGCCGAAGACTGAATGAATGGCAAGATAAGGGCTATATCAAGAAGGTTATCAAGGAATACTATATTTTTTCTGATTTGGAAATCAACGAATCGGTGCTTTTTGTCATTGCTAATAGAATTTTTGATCCCTCATATATTTCACTGGAAATGGCCTTGTCGTATCATGGCCTCATTCCAGAAAGCGTCTATGGGATCACTTCAGTAAGCTCAAGAAAGACTTATGCTTTCGACTCTCAATTGGCCAAGTTCAATTATCGCAAGATTAAACCCGAGCTGATGTTTGGCTATCAGCTGGTAAAGTATCAAAATCACAGCTTCAAGATGGCTGAAATTGAAAAGGCAATATTGGATTTTTTCTATGTTAATTCTAAGCTTAAGACTGAAGGGGAATTTGAAGAACTCCGAATTAATCGAGATACATTTCAAGAGCGAGTTGATGTTGATAAATTAAAGAGCTACCTCGCACAATTTAAGAATAAGGCACTTGAGAGGAGAGTTAATAAGTTTATTAAATTCATAAATCATGCTTAGTCTACAAGAAATCGAAAAGTATTATCCCGAGAATCTCAAGAAGTTTAAGCGCAATCTTTTGCGTGAGTATTTGCAATACAAAATTTTGCAAATCATTTTTAATTCCGAGTATGCGAGCAAGCTTTCTTTTTTGGGAGGCACGGCTCTTAGGATCGTGCATGACAATAGCAGATTTTCTGAAGATTTGGATTTTGACAACTTCGGTCTTGAAGAGAAGGAATTTGGCGAGATATCGATGTTGGTAAAAAAGCAATTGGAATTGGAAGGATATGATGTGGAGGTTCGAAATGTTTATAAGGGAGCTTATCGCTGTTATGTCAGAATTCCGAAGCTACTTTTTGATAGTGGTCTTTCGGGATACGAAGAAGAAAAGATTTTGATTCAGTTGGATACTGCTCCGCATGGGTTTCATTATGAGCCTGACAGGGTAGTGCTCAATAAGTTCGATGTCTTTACTGAAATTAGTGTTACGCCTTTGGATATCATTTTGGCACAAAAGATTTTTGCTATTTTCAATCGCAAGGCCATGAAGGGCAGAGATTTTTATGACACTGTATTTTTGTTTTCAAAGGCAAAACCAAATTATGAATATCTGCAATTGAAGTTAGATATTAAGACGGGACAGCAATTAAAAATGAAGTTGCTGACTTTGGATGGCAAGATTGATCTTAGGGATTTGGCCAGTGATTTGGAACCGTTTTTGTTCAATGCGGATGATGCCAAAAGAGTTACGCTTTTTATGAGTTATATAAAAAATCTTGAGATTTAATATGAAAGAAGAAGAAATCAAAAAAGTATCCGATGATATAAATGATGCTAATTTTAATAACCTACTTCAGTGGAATAAATCAGGCGTAGTTTCGAAAGTTGAAATATTGGCCAGTAATAATTCCTGTGAAAATTGCAAAAGTCATAATGGCAAAATTTATTCAATAGGTGATGCGATAAAAAATAAACCTTTGCCGTGTAAGAATTGCAATAATGAAGTGTATGGTTATTGTCGCTGTACATATCTACCTGTGGTAGAATAAGTTTATAAGAAGCAAATTTTACTTATGATAAAAAAAGTATTGATACTCGTGTCCATTTTGGTAATTATAATTGCCGGGGCATTAGTATACTTCAAGAAGCAGACTGGTAAAAAATCCATACAGCCAAAACAATCAACACAATCAACACAAGAACTGAGAATTCAACGAGATATTTTAGCAATTCGTAAATTTGCCGAATCATCAGATTTGGCTGTTCAGTATGATAGTGATAGCAAGTCATCTTATGATGAAAAAATTTCTGTAGGAATTTATTTTGCTGGTGCGGATCAATACGAGGTTGATTCTCGAGACGGCAGGATTATTCAATTTGGAACTCGCTCACTTCCAGTTGGCAGTGAGAATGAGAAAATTGTGGATAATAGTTCCAAATACACATCAAAAGAATTGGAAGGTATGGCTCGTGAATTTATTGCAAAGAAAGCACCTAATGTAAATTTGGAAACATTAAATTTGAGTTACGACAATAAGGGCGCTAATTACTTTTTTAAATGGGAGGATAGAACGAGTAAAACTTCAGAAGGATATCCATTTATTCAGGTTGGATTCTCGCAAGGAGGAACTTTATTGAACTATATTAATGCTCTCTAGGGGAGGCTGTGAACTTGACAAAAAATGACATTATGCTATATTATAAGCATGAAAATATCAGAATACCAAAAGAAAAAAATCGAAGATCGGCAAAAGAAAGCCATGAAGCTATACAAGCAAGGCCTCACAACTAGGGAAGTTGGCAGTGCTTTGGGCAAGAGTCATACTTGGGCTTGGAATGCTATCAGAAAGATGTCCACAGTCGGGGCTATTGACAAGAGTTGACAAAATAGCTGTTAGGTGTATAATTACAGTGTTATTTCAAAATCTTCATTCGTTTCATATTGTGAATTAGCGCCTCAGGCAGTCTGAGGCAATAAACTATCCCTTCAGTGGGCAAAAAGATAAATCTTCCAAAACACTCCACAAGGAGTGTTCCTATACTAAAAGCGTATCAGAAATGATACGCTTTTATTGTGAGTGGCCATCATCATGGGGCGTTAGACGTAGCGGTCTCGCAAAAAACATATGGTCTCACATTAATCCTTTATTGATGCGGATTACCTAGTTGTGGAACAAGCCACGTATTTATCAGGAACCTGCATATTAAGGATACCACCATGAGACCAATTGGCAATCTCACGTTCTCTCTTTTTCTTTCTTTTTCTCTCTTGGTTTTTTTCCTTTAACAAAAACAAATATGAACGCAATTGGTATCGACATGAGCAAAGACAGCTTCCATGCTGCTTTTGACGAGCAAGAAGTTTTAAAATTTGTTAATTCAAAAGAAGGAATTAATGAATTTTTAGAAAAACTAAAAACTAAAAATATTAAACTCAAAGATTTTACAATCGGAGTTGAGGCAACTGGAATCTATCATCTGCTTTTTTGCACGCAACTTTCTAAAATTAAACTAGAAGTAGTAGTCATCAATCCGCTTGAGAGTCATCGTATGATAACTAGCACACTTAGGGCAGTTAAAACTGATCGTCATGACGCCTTGGCTATTAGGAAAATGGTTTTACTTGGATCTGGATATCTTTTTACAGACACGCCATCTGTGCTTGCGCTCAAAGCGCTTGTTTCTGAACGTGAAGCTTTAGTGCAACTGCAAACGATGACCAAGCAAAGAAAGCACGTGCACTCAATACGGGAAAATTCCATAGACATGCCTATCTATGATAGCTTCTACAATTTAACAGTCGTACTTAAACAGGAAATTCAGAACATTGAAAAAAGAATGCAGACATACTCAATTAAAACTCAAAGCCTACTCAAAACAATTCCCGGGGTCGGTAAGGTTACAGCAGTTACACTTATTGCATTTATTGGTGATATTAAACGTTTCTCTAGTCCAGAGAAACTTGTAGCCTACATAGGTCTTGATTGCCGTGTCTATCAAAGTGGTACTTCGATTAAGGGCAAGGGATATATTTCAAAAAGAGGTAATGCTTACTTGAGGCATATTCTTTTCAATGCCGCTTTAGTTGCAAGACTCCATAATCCAACCCTCAAAAGATATTTTATTAAAAAAACAAACGAAGGAAAACATTACTTTAGTGCTATGTGCGCCGTAGAAAGAAAATTAGTGCATATTATATGGGCTGTATGGAAACGCGGGACATCCTATGAAGAAAGACCCTAAATGAGTCTTCTTGACAAATATATACCTAGTTTTTTGGTGGCTGGAAAAGCTGCTATTGACAAGGAAGTCTAAAAGGTGTATGATTTAAGGTCAGTACCTTTTAAATAAACTTTGTTAAAAACCGGAGTTTTCCCATGAGAGATATGTTACTTGTTGTTGCATGTATGTTGCTCACAGCGACAATCGTGCTCTATATGAGAAATATAATCGCAAAGGGAGTTACTCCTAACCCGGTTACGTTTTTCATTAGATTGGTAGTTTCAATCTTCAATTGTTTTTCTTATTTTGAAGTTGTCCATAGGGATAATCTCAAAACCAGTGTTACAGTTATTTCCGCAATCGGACTTTTGGTAATTTTTTCTTATGCGGCTGCAAAAGGAAAATTTACCAAATTAAATTGGGTTGACATAATTTGTGCAATAGCAGCTTCTATCATTGGAATCCTATGGAGACTCGGAATAGGGGGTGATATTGTTGCGAATTTATTATTGCAGGGCGTTATGTTGCTTGCCTTTTGGCCATCAATCGATGGCGTGTTGGCAGGTCGTTCCAAAGAGAAGCCTTTACCATGGGTATGCGCAACGCTCTGTTATGTTGCAATGGTCTTGGCAATCCTTATGGATTGGAAAACCGGCTCAGCTTATCAGCTAGTCCATCCAATTGTAAGCGGAATTTTTGGCAACGGCGCACTAACAGCCGCGGTGCTATGGAGTAACAGAAAAAAGGACTGAGCAGGCCAACTGCTTCCCGTTACATTTATTTGTTAACGGGTTTTTTATTTTATGAAAGTGCTATTGTGGTCCAAACAAATTGGAGTATAATGAAAGCATTGAGAGTTATTAAATATTTTTGTTAAAATTAACAAGAGTTAATCCCTTTTAAAATGTATGGGTATAGAAAATGGGCCTGAAAATCTTCAACCAAGGAGACAATTAAATTCAAGAGAGAAAGCAATGGAGGATCCTAATTATAGGGCATGGCTTAAGAGTAATAAAGAGGCACAAGGGAATGTTTCGCCTGACCAAGAATGGCCAGTTGAGGCTTCAAAAGAACCAAATGATTTAGAGGCGGGTCTTTAAGATAATAAAAATATTTTTATTCATTATGAAAAACAAAGAATTGTTTAATCAAATCATGACCATTGTGTTTGCGGTGATCGCTTTGATTTTTGCGCTGACTTATGCTTTCAGTCAATATCTGGAAATGCGAAAAATCAACGTGCAGGATTTGGCGGTTTG
This sequence comes from uncultured bacterium, assembly GCA_903861715.1. Lineage (GTDB taxonomy): Bacteria > Patescibacteriota > Minisyncoccia > Moranbacterales > GWC2-37-73 > CAIPMZ01. The sequence goes on along the minus strand of CAIOVI010000035.1, from coordinate 4,165 downwards.
GAATGCTTGTGTGGAAAATTCAAATTTAGGAGATCGAGCCTATCAGTTTTGCAAAGAAAAAAGCAGCGAGAATTATCTTTTCAAAGAGCATTTTGATTGGAACTAGGGCAGCTTTTAGCTCACTGAGGGACTAAGTCCCCAATTGGGGACTTAGTCCCTACAATGTAGCACACAAAAAATTTAGCTTCTATGCATATCGAAAAACGCCAATTTTAAGGCGTTTTTTGGTGGCGGGAAAAGTTTGCTATTGACAAAATTTTTAAATGGGTGTATGATATAAGGTCAGTACATTAGTATATTAAAGCAACACGTGGAATTTTCCACAAAATGTAAACGGAGGATGATAATGCCAAATGATATTTTTTCATGGTCTGAGGCGGTGGATGTTGTTAAGAATACAATTTTCTTTTCAGCGCCATCTGGTTCTAGAAATCCTTATGTACCTAAGGAATTCGTAGCTTTAGCTATACAAGTTGGCCGCATGAAATTTGACGGGTATACGCAGGATATTGATTTTTCCAATAACAGAAAAAGATTTGTTGGAAAAATAAATATTCAACATAACTCAGGATGGACTACTAGACTCGATCTCATGCAGGATGGCCTTATTCCAGTGTATTTTGATTTCCTGGACCATGGCGAGTGCTTGTTAGTTTATGTTGATGGGGGTATTCTCAAGAATTTAAAAGAGTTGTAAAAAATACTCCATTGCTTTTCATTCTCGAGAAATAAAAAATCACTATATCAATAGTGGTTTGCACAAAGAGATTTATTCTTTTTGTGCTTTTTTCATTTTAGTGGAACTTTTTATTTTGCTGAAAATGAAGAGAATTGTCTTCGCGATTCGCCCAGGGCGGAGTGGAAAATAATGATTTAAACATCGCTCTGGATTGCCACGGAGGATTACCTCCTCGCAATGACACCAGCGGCTATCACTTTTTTATTATCTAGCAAAGTGAGTGAAATGAATTCGCCAGCTGGCGAATTCATTTCGCAGCAGCCCGTCCGCCTTTGGAGGAAGCGACGATAACAAAAGGTATTTTGCCTACGAGGCTTGCCTCGTGAGCCCGAAGGGTACAGGGCTTGCCCTGGGGTATTAATACCCTTTTATTTTGCTGAAGGTATGGTAATAATTTATTAGTATATTAGTAAAAGATTGGTAATTTAGTGGGGAGTTCTATGAAGCTATTTTATTGCGCAGTACTAGTGCTTGTTGCAGTTGTTGTCCCTGGGAAGAACCCTTGCAGCAGGGTGGTTTTTTCGGGGAACTCGATGGTGTTGAGCGAAGTTGCGCCGTCGGCATTGGTGTCGATGAAATAAATCAGTCCGTCGGAATTATTGTTGGTGATTTGGGCGTTGTCGGAATTGAGTTTGAAAAGATCCATCAAATTGCGATGGTCGCGTTGATCCGTTTCAATGAATTTAACCTGTTTGCCAGTGTTGAAGATGACGTGTTCATAGTCGCGTGACCATTGAACATTGGTGATGACGTCAGAAAAGCGGGTGATTGGCAGGATTTCATTTTCACTGCGCACTGGTTGGACATCCCATTTGCGAGCAAAATAAACGCTCACTTCGTGGTCATTCCAAAAGAGCAATTTCTTGCCATCATCGGAAAATTGAGAGCCCAGCGCATTGCCAGAAAGCTCTTGAAAATAGTCTTCATTTTCGCCTCGGTTGTAAACATAAAGGTCATGACTGGGGTTGAGAAAAACCATGCGGTCTTTGTCATAGACAATGATTTGATAGTTTGGGTCGCTCATGTGAGACGGTGGGGAAAGGGTGATTTGAGTTGGGGTGTCGGTGCCGTCGGTGTTGGTTTGATAGACGAGGCCTTGCGGCAATTGGAAATAGTAAAGGCCACTGGAAGCCAGCTCATAGCTGGCTATATTTTGCGCAACTTGGCGAATCTCAGTGGGTGAATCGAGATCGATACGATAAAGATTGTCACCTGACATGTAGAAAAGGGCATTTTTGGTTTTGGGATCCCAACGCACATGGGAAAGATCATCGGTGTGGGCGATATCCTTCAAGTTGAGCAATTGGTTGGTTGGCACGTCGGCAATGAGATATTCTTCTTTTTGAGTGTCTTTTTTGAGGACGGGAATGATGAGGCGATGTGCTTGTGGAGTCCATTCGATGTTTTCTTTGGCGTTGTTGGTGAAAACATAGTCGCTGGATTTGAAAATGTTTTGAGTGGCTGCATCTTGCGCCGTCACGACATTGACCGCAAAGTCGTTGCCGTTTTGCTGAGCCACGGCGGTCAGGTTTTTCCTGGGCGAAACGAAAAAGCGCAGCGCTCCCAAGGTGTCATAGCTGGTTTTTTTGTATTCATTTTTGGTCAGCACCACGTTCCAAAATTCAGTCGAGATGCCGCTATGCACGGAAACTTTTTTTGACCAGGTGGCGTAGCCGGGGGATTTGATTTCCAGTAAATAATCGCCAGGTGCGATGCCGTCGATGTGATAGGAGCTGTTGATGCGGTTCAATTTCTTGGAAGAATAGACAGCGCCGTTGATGTAGACATCTGAATCCAGGGGCGTGGTTTTCATGGAGATTGAACCGCCATAAACGAAAACACCTCGTTTAAAATTGAAGCGATAACCAAAAGCATAGCCAATAACAGAGGCTGAAACAACCCAAAAAAGGACGAAAAGCGTCCACCAGAAGATTCTTTTTGGGATTGCAGCATGTTCCATATTAGTTCTGATTATAGCCTTCAATTTTGGTTTTGTCCACTAAAAAAACTTAAATCCTGGTCATATGTAAGGTAAGATTTTAAACATTAAAGTTAGCAATTTTTGCGAGCTTATTTCTTCTAACAATTTAACAATATAACAATGTGACAATTTAATTTTTAATCTTGTTGCAAATAAAAAATAAGGGTATAATATGAATGTGTAAGTTAAAATTTAAAACAAAAATTAGATATGCAGCTAGAAAAAATTTTTCATAGTTTTGGTTTGTCAGCTTCCTTGGCTGAAATGGCAACTGTGGTTTTGGTGATGTTGGCAATCGCCGTGGTTTTCTGGTTTGCGGTTGGAAAAAAACGATTGCACAGTTCGGTGATGAACATTTATCTTTCCTTCACCATTGTGCAAGTTTTGCCAAGTGACTTGATTGGCACGAACAAAAATTTGCCTTTGCTGATTTTTTTGATTTTAATGGTGGTACTGACCTTCATGGGCAAATATACTTTTGACATCGGTCTTTCCGGTTCGGGCCTGGCTTATTGGCAGATTTTTTTGATGAGCTTTTTGGAAATCGGCGCAATCTTCAGCATTCTGGCCTATTTCCTCGGAGACAAAGAGTTGCTGAAATATGTCTCCAAAGAAGCACTGTTTTATTTCACTTCTCCCTGGGCAAGGTTTGCCTGGCTGTCCCTGCCACTGCTGTTTCTGATTTACATCAACAAAAGTAATGATTAGTAATTTTTACGGGTTGACTTAATTTTTGATTAAGATATAATTAATAGCGTTATATTCTTTTAGCATATTTTCATGGGTACATAGCTCAGTTGGTAGATCCGCCAACTGGCGGACTTTCAAGCCGATGGTCGGGGATCAGTTTTAATTCCTTTTTGCTATAGATATGTTTTCTACGTATGCTATAATCAATGAACAAAATGGAAAGATTTATATAGGGCAGACCGAAGATATTGAAAAAAGGTTGCAACGACATAATGGAATATTGAAGAACAAAAATACCTCATATACTCATAAGAATAAGGGTGAATGGAAATTGGTTTATACTGAAAATTTTGAAAATAGAATTGATGCGATAAGGAGAGAAAAAGAGTTGAAAAGTTTTAGAGGTAGAGAGTTTATCAGAAGTAAAATTAATAATTGAAAATATTTCTGATACATAGCTCAGTTGGTAGATCCGCCAACTGGCGGACTTTCAAGCCGATGGTCGGGGATCAATTGTTGTTTAGTTTTTCATGGGTACATAGCTCAGTTGGTAGATCCGCCAACTGGCGGACTTTCAAGCCGATGGTCGGGGATCAATTGTTATTTAGTTTTTCACGGGTACATAGCTCAGTTGGTAGATCCGCCAACTGGCGGACTTTCAAGCCGATGGTCGGGGATCAATTGTTGTTTAGTTTTTCATGGGTACATAGCTCAGTTGGTAGATCCGCCAACTGGCGGACTTTCAAGCCGATGGT
>CAIOVI010000034.1 GCA_903861715.1 uncultured bacterium | reverse complement strand
TCCCAGGGCAGCGGGTGTACGATTTCACAAGTGGTTCGGCTGGGATTGCGATGGCAGCCATCGCATCTCTGCTGGGATACCCTTGTGAAGTCGGCATGCCAGCTGGTGGCGAAAAGGCTCGCGAAGACGCGATCCTGCAGTGGATTCCTAGGGAATGCCTGCACCTCAGTGATGCCAAGTCATATATCGACGGCGCCGCCCAATTCAGCTCTCGCTTGAGAGCGAAGAATCGGGATTTGTTTTTCTTCAATCACTCTATGTTCTTTGAGAACGGAGTGGCGAAGATCAACGAGACGGTGATGTCGGCGATGGCAACAGTGGCGGATGAGGTTTTCGCAGAGCTGGGTGGTGTCGGTCCTGACACATTCGTAGCCGTATCAGGAAACGGAACAACCCAACTCGGATATGGGAGACGACTAAAAGAGTTGTCCCAGAAAACGAGGATGGTTGGTCTGGAGTGTTTCGAGAGTTCCTATACTTTCGAAAAGCTCTATCCTGGTCGCGCTGAGGCGATGTATGGGGTAACGCCAGAAATGCGGAAGCAATTTCCGCGCCATGGTCTTCCCGGTACATCGTTCCCGTTGCATTTTGCGCTCCCAGCGTTGGAAGCCTCAGTGCCACTTCTCGAGGATGAGAAGTTGGTCTGGTGGTGGAAAACAATCGGGGCGTATGAGGCATTGACGGGACGATCTGTTCCTGCGGACGCTATTTTCTGGGATAGAGATATTCCAGACGAGCTGCAAGGGTATGGTCGAACAACTCGCGCAGGCTATGCGGTGGCAAACGCTTTGGCAGAGGAAACTGCAGGGCAAGGCTATCTCATAGTGGCATACGATTTGGCGGACCGGTACGACTCGCCGACGGGGCAGTGAGTTTGAGTAAAAAGGTTAGGTTAAAAAGCGTAAGAGAGAAATCTTTCTTGCGCTTTTTTCATATTGAAAGTTACATTTAATTAGCTTTAAATGCCAAATAAAAAAAATCGCCCGCGGGCGATTTTTTTTATTCTTTTCTGAGAAGCTAAAGCCTGAGAAGCTAAGAAGCTATTTTAGCAGTGGCATCAAACTTTCCCCATTCATGTCGTCGGCTTTATGGATGCCCATGATTTCAAGAATAGTCGGCGCCACGTCGCTGAGCAAGCCGCCAACTTCATTTTGCTGGCGAGCAATTTCTTCGGAGGTTTTTTCCCGGTGGTTGTCTGGCGTGATGAACCAAAGAGGAACTGGATTGCCGGAATGCTCCGTGTTTGGTTGACCAGTTTGGAAATTTCTGATTTCTTCAACGTTGCCATGGTCAGCCGTGATAAGCAAGCAGCCTCCTTTTTTCAGGATTTCAGGAATAATCAAAGAAAGGCTTTTGTCGATTGATTTAACCGCAGTGACGCAAGCTTTCAAATTGGCGGTGTGCCCAACCATGTCGGCGTTGGCATAATTAGCTAAAATGAAATCATATTTTTCTGCCTGCACAAAGCCAATTATTTTTTCAGTTACCAGGGCGGCGCTCATTTCTGGAGCTTCATCAAAACGCGACACAGCGGGAGAAGGCACCAACACGCGGTCTTCGCCTGGCCAAGGATCTTCTTTGCCACCATTGAAAAAGTAAGTAACGTGAGCATATTTTTCGGTTTCAGCAATTCGGAGTTGCTTGAGATTATGCTGACTCAAAACTCCGCCGAGTCCACCAGTGAGCACGATTGGCGGGAAGGCAATTTCAACTGGCAAATCTTTTTCATATTCAACCAAGGTGACAAAGTCAATTTTGAGCAATTTTCGCTCAAACTCTTTAAAACCTGGAAGCGCAAAAGCTTTGGTCAATTCTCGGGCTCGATCTTCACGAAAGTTGAAGAAAATAACCCCATCTCCATCTTGGACAGTCGCCACGGGCTTGCCATTTTCGGTGATGACAGAAGGTTCAATATATTCATCGGTAATTTCTTTGGCATAGGAATCTTGCAAACATTTGATTGGGTCAGCAGCCTCGATGCCCTTGCCCTCAGTGATGAGGCGGTAAGCTTTTTCCACTCGATCCCAATTGTTGTTGCGGTCCATGCCCCAATTGCGGCCCGAAAGCGAAGCAATTTTTCCAATCCCAATTGATTTCAGGTGATTTTGCAAATCGCTGATGATTTTGGTGCCAGAAGTTTGCGGTGAGTCGCGGCCATCAGTGAAGGCGTGGATGAAAACATTTGTCAGACCTTGTTTTTTGGCCATTTCCAAAATTGCATAAAGATGTTCCATGTAGGAATGAACGCTACCTTGGCCAACCAAGCCCATCAAATGAAGATTGCCACCCTTTTCCTTTAAACCGTTCATAACCTTCAGCAGAGCTGCATTTTCAAAAAACGATTGGTCTTGAATTGAAAGGGTGATACGCGGCAAATTTTGATAGACAATTTTCCCGGCGCCCAAAGCCATGTGCCCAACTTCACTGTTGCCAGACTCTCCCCAAAAAAGACCCACGGAAATGCCAGAAGCTTGCAGGGTGGTCATCGGATAAAAGCCATTGAGCTTTTCAATGGTTGGCAGTGAAGTTTCCTTGAGCACGTTTCCTTGGTTGTTATTGCTGATGCCCCAACCATCAAGCACGACGAGTACGACTGGTTTGTACATAAGTGTTATAGGTAATAGAACATACAGCACATAACATGGAGCATAACATACTGAGCATAAAACATTTTGCCCTATAGATTATTTATTTTGCACTGCCATTTCGTGTTGCATGGTATATCCTTCTAAAAGTTAAGGTTTTAATCGTTTTTTATCTTTTTAGCATTTTTGCATTTAATGTTATGTGTTTTATGCTCTATGCTTTATGTCTAGTTTAGCATTTTTTGGCAGCTTTGACAAAATGACCTTGATGCGCTATCATGGAGGCAGTGATAAATTAGTAATATTAGACCGCTGTAGCCGGATAGTTAATACATTTCTCTGCTTTCTAAAAGGATTTTTGTACTATAATGAAAACAACAACTAACTTGCAGAAATCAATTCAAAAGTTATCTTAGTCAAAGCGTAGCGCTTTGTTTTTAGGGTGTATTCTCTTCTTGTTTTAGCGGAAATTGAACGTATGAATCTAGTAATCTTCAGTGTTGGCTCTGTAGCCGTCGGTTTTTTAGCTGGATATTTCGTGCGTCGCTTGGTTGCTCGCAAACGAGTTGATAGCGCTGAGGGAAAAATTGAAAAACTCATCGAAGACGCTGAGAAAAAATCTCAGGAGCTTGTTTTGAATGCCAAAAAACAAGCCGTGGAAATTCTTGAGCAAGCGAAAAAGAAGGAAGATGAGCGAGAACAGCAAATCATCAGAAACGAACAACGCCTTGAAAAAAGGGAAAGTGTGCTTGATCAAAAAACTGAAGAAATTGAACAAACCAAGAAAGGGTTGGAACAAAAAGTGGAAGAAGTTCGAAAAATCAGAAAAGAATCCGAGGAAACTCGGGATCGCGAGTTGGAAAGATTGGAAAAAATTGCTGGACTTTCCAAGGATCAAGCCAAAAGCATTTTGTTGCAGTTGACGGAAGAAGAAAATCGCGGGGCTTTGGCGGAGAGAATTGCCAAAATTGAAAGAGAAGGTAATGATGAAATTGAAAAACGAGCCAAAAACTTGATGACTAGTGTGATTCAGAAATATGCTGGTTCGCACAGCGCCGAAGTGGTCACTTCCACTGTTTCAATTCCATCTGATGAAGTCAAGGGACGCATCATTGGCCGAGAAGGGCGCAACATCAAAGCTTTGGAAAAACTCACGGGCGTCGAAATTATTGTGGATGACACCCCAGAGGCCGTGGTGATTTCTGGTTTTGACCCAGTTCGCCGTGAAATTGCCAGAATCACTTTGGAAAAATTGATTGGCGATGGACGTATTCATCCAACTCGCATCGAAGAGGCTTATGAATTTGCCAAAAAAGAAATTGACAACAAAGTCAAAGAAGCGGGCGAAGCAGCCACCTATGATTTGGGCATCGCTGGACTTGATCCCAAGCTGGTTTATCTTTTAGGACGCTTGCGTTATCGAACCAGTTATGGCCAAAATGTGTTGCTCCATTCTTTGGAAGTGGCTCACCTTTCAGGAGCGCTGGCAGCGGAACTTGGCGCTGATGTGACAGTGGCGAAAAAAGCCGGCTTGCTGCATGATATTGGCAAGGCCGTCGATCACGAAATTCAAGGCACCCATATTGAAATCGGCATCAAAATTTTGGAAAGATTTAATCTGCCCAAAGAAGTTATTGATGCCATGAAATCTCATCATGAAGATTATCCTTTTGAAACTCCAGAGGCTTTCATTGTCGCTGCTGCGGATGCCATTTCGGCCAGTCGTCCAGGCGCACGTAAAGACACTCTGGAAAAATATCTCAAACGTTTGGAAGAATTGGAAGCCACCGCAAATTCCTTTCCTGGGGTGGAAAGAACTTATGCTATTCAAGCTGGTCGTGAAATTCGTGTCTTTGTGAAACCAGAAATGGTAGATGATTTGGGCGCTCTGAAATTGGCCCGTGAAATTGCTGACAAGATCGAACAAGATTTGAAATACCCAGGAGAAATCAGGGTTAATGTGCTGCGCGAAACCAGGAGTGTGGAATACGCACGCTAGTGCGCAAGATACAAACACCAAGATACAAATCACAAACAAATTTTAAATTCCAATATCCAAAAATACAAAAGGTCTGAATGTTTGAGTTTTGATTATTGAATTTTGTTTGGTTATTGTTTCTTGTCTTTTGGTTATTGATTTCTGCATGTGTATAACTTATTTGCTTTATTTGTGCTAAAAAGGGTAGAATAAGATAAGTTAAGAAAATAAAATATTCGTTCTGCTGAAATTGGCAGGATAAACTAGGAAGGAAGGTGACACTCAACTATGGCTAATGTAAACAAAGATGCGTTGGTTGCAGCGATTGCAGCCAAGACTGAACTTTCCAAGAAAGCCGTTGAAGGCGCTATTGAAGCTTTTGAAGAAATCATCACTGATGAAATCAGAAAAGGAAACAAAGTGACTTTGACCGGTTTTGGAACTTTCAAGGTTTCTCAGCGAGCAGCTCGAGAAGGAATCAACCCTCAAACCAAAGCAAAGATTCAAATCCCTGCAATGACCGTTCCTAAATTCACTGCTGGAAAAGCACTCAAAGAAGCAGTTAAGTAGATTTTATCTGAGTATATTTTTCAAATATATATAAAAGATAGCAACAAAACCCGCCGTGATGGTGGGTTTTGTTTTGGTTTACTCCCTATTTGTCATTCCGGACTTGATCCGGAATCTCTAGCTTAAGTATATCAAAATTACTGCAACGAAGATCCTAAAATAAATTCAAGGATGACACTATTGGTTCAGATAACCATACTTTAGCTTAAAGTTTTATTAGTCTCAGGTTGGCTTAGCCACATGATTTCAAAGATACTTTTCAAAGTGTCGTGAATTTTTTTGCTTTCGATAATTAGGGCGATATTTTCACGATGGGCGATGATGGCAATTTTGTCTTTAGAATAAAGATTGATTTCGGCGGAAAAAAAGAATTGATCGGATTTGATGATTTTCATTTGACGCAAGTGCTTAGGGTCTTTTTCGTTCATGCCATTCATGAAAGTTGATTGAACAGCAAACATGCGAAGGGGAATTTTGCTGGCAATTCTTTTTTGCATGTAATAATCCAAGATAAAGGATTTGTCGAAGAAGTCGATCCGGTCATCGGAATACCACCCCAAGATTTCGGTGTCTTTGTATTGCAAGGTGTCTTTATAAACATCTTTGATGCCTTCAACACCTTCAAAGTATCTGACCTTGGGTTTGCGGTCCATGGCATTGGCAATTGAAAGCAATTCCGGCATCAGTTTGCTGATGGTCTCAGTTTTTTCGCGCAGGTGTTCTTCAATTCGCAATGGGTTTTCGGCCAGATAGATGTTGTGACCCTTTCTCTTCACAAGGCTAACATAGCCTTTATTTTTCAGGGCTTCGATTTCGAGATAGACCGTGGCCCGCTTGATGCCGGATTTTTGGGTGATTTTGGCGATGTTTCCTTCGCCCAACTCCAAAAGAGCTAAATAGACCTTGGCTTCCTTTTCACTGAACCCCGCTTCGATTAAATTCTTGTATAACACATCTTTATAGTTTTAGGAAATTAAGTTAGAAATTTTTACTTCCCTTGTTTACTTTTTGGGGCGCGCTCCTTTGGCTAGGAACTATAGCCAATCGCTCGCAGTTCACTGTCGTTCATAATGGTCTAAAAAGCAAACAAGCTCGTAAAAATTCAGAGGTATTGTTTAACTAGAGACATAAATTGATTGTGACCCTTTTTTCTTTAAAGTGATATAAAACATGTCACTATTTAATTATACGCTTATTTGGCTTAAAAGTCAACTAATTTAGCTTATTTTAATGACATTAAAGATAATTTTGCAAATATTCTTGATATTATTTTTCTTTAGCCTATAATAACCAGTTACGATGAACGACTCATTGTGACAAGTTCATTAACAATTAAAAAAGAGGTGTTCATGCTAACTGCAATCGTACAAGTTGATCGTTCTGTGCGACCAATATACACGGATTATATTAGGGAAACAGAATTTAATATTCCAGGCCCGAAATATCCTGAATTTGAACTTACTGGTCCAAGAGAATTTGATGTTACTAAATTAAGGGTTTGGCTACATTCGAGGTTGGATCAGGCGTATCCAGAAAGGAGTATTTGTACACGGAATGTTTTTAAAGAACTTCAGGAAAAAAATTTACTGCGCAATTGTCTTAGTCTCGCTGATCTGCAAGCTATTCAGGCAAGAGGCGTTGATTTTTTCAAGGCATATTTGCCTCTGGACAAATATCTATTTGCTAGTAAGTCTGCTTTTTTGACAGGGCTTGGTCGTTTTAATGTTCCATGCATATTTTATAATAAGCATGAGAATAAAATTGCACTGTACTTTGTTGATTTTTATTGGTCATGGAATTTAAAAAGTATTATATTACTTCACGCGAAGCAATGAAATATTTTTAATCGGTCGTTAAACAAAAAATCTATAAAGTCTGACTAACTCTACAACATAAAAAGGAGATACCATGAGTAAAAAATGCAAAAAAGATGGAAACAGTAGTTCTGTCTTGACAAAGTATGCCAAGCTTAAATACTGGAGCCAAGTTGACACCAGATCAGTACCAGCCTGGCTGAAGAAATATAAGGTTGGCAGCGGAAGAATCTCATACAGAGGGGAGAGATTTTCTTACTCTATCCTCAGCAAAGAATTCGAGCTGAGACTTCCAGGGTTTGTTGGTTTTCCGCAGGGACACCTCTTTATTTCAGAAGAGGTGCCTGAAGACTATCGGAAGCCAATATTGATTCATGAGTTCGTTGAATTCACTGAATTTGCAGGGCAAGTTGATCGGTGTCGAAGAGCAGTAGTTCGTGAATTATTTCATGCCCCCAAGGGCGAGGAATACTCAAGATATTTGGAATATCGAAAGACATTCTTCGAAAGACTTATTGAATTCTATCGCGACTCTAATGATGTGAGCGATGAATTTAAAATGGAAATTCAAGGGAGCTATGAGCTGTTGAAAAAGCTGATAGCTCAGCTGGAGATAGAAGATCTTCCGGCTGAATGTCTCGGCGGTCATTCTCTCAAAGAATTTAATAACTTAGATGTCTTTGAAAGAAGGAAGATTATCTCGAGAGAGCAGTCAACGGTCGTTAAACAAAAACCCCTAAAGAGCCTGACCAGCTCTTTTTTTATTTGGAATATAGCTTTTAGATAATTGATGTCGGGAGTCAAGAACGCACTAGTGAGCGATTTTGCCCTCACAATTGAAGGAATCTTGACGAATTGGGACTCTGCTGCCGCAAATCTTGATCGAGTGCAGGCGCTGATGAGCTGTTAGCGTTTTGTCACGTATAGACCCGAAAACAAATCGCACCTGCACCTTATGTTTGTTTTGCAATAATTGAAGAAAAACATTATGCCCAAAAAGGAACATAGACAATATATCGCTTGGATTTATTGCTTGGGTCATATGGTTTTATTAAGCCGACTTCAATTGTATCGCTTATAATATTTGAAGCGATGGGGTAATTCGTTACAGTAATCTGAAATCTTTCCCTAAGTGATGTGTTATTCATTTTGTCGCCAGAGACATATTTCAAACAACAATGAAGATAACAAGCTCTAATCTTGTCTTTCTTGTTCATATCTGACAATGACTTGTGCGCAAATAAAATTGCTTTGAAGTGATTTTCGCTTTTTATAAAATCAGGGGCTGGCAATTGGTATAATTCAGTTTGAAACACAATCTTATCAATTCCACTTCCTCTTTCTTCGCAAACTTTAAATCTTCGCATGATGCCAGCAAGTTTTTCATTGCGAGATTGTGGCGGAGAATCCAATAAACGCAAGGTATCAATGAGTGGTTGTCCTGGATTAGTAATTTCTATTCGATCAGAAAATATTTCAATCATTGGCCCCGTGCCAGTCATATAAAAGTCCTGATGTATTAAGGCGTTTGCAACAAGTTCGCGAATGGCAATTTCTGGATATATCTTTACATCCTCACGCAAAGCAGCTTTGATAACCTCATTTGCTGGCAATAAGTTTCCGATATATTCGATAAGAGATTCGAAACCAGCTGCATAACCTCTTTTTCCTTCCAACTCTTTCATGGTTTTCAATCTGTCTTTTCCCTCATAAATAATAACGCGAACCGCTTTTCTTTTGAGGTTTTCAAATTCTTCAATATTCTTTGCAAATAAGATTGCACCAAGATTTGTAATATCGAAAAGATCACCATTTTTTCTGGCTAATTTTTCAGCAATAAGAATTTCCAGTATTGCTTCGTTTCCGTCTGGCATGGGACGCTCTGCCAAATCAAAGTATGTAGTGAAATCTATTCTTTTCAAAACTTCTTCCGCTTGCAATCCAGTTACAGAAATACCATCTTCAAATTGCAATCCTTGCGATTGAGAAATCAAAGCTGCCACTTCCGCTTTCTCTAGTCTCCTCGTTTGACCAGCTGAACGAATATATGAATCATATATCGAACCATTTCTCAAATGAATTGGTTTTTCTTGCGCTTCATTTATTTTCACGAAAAGCAAATCCTTTCCTTGATAATTAACAGCAACATGATCAAGAGTAACTGGCGGATGAATATTTTGACGCGCAATGTTTCCCAATTTTTTCAATATTTCATCGCAGTCATTATTGCTAATTCCCACAACATCACCATTATCAATTCCGAAAACCAAAAAACCACCGCCTTTATAATTTGCAAAAGCTGAGATATGTTGAGTAAGCCTATTAGTATTTTCGGAAAGCTGGCACTTCCAATCCAATTCATTCAATTCTTGCCTTAATGGTTTTAAGCTTTTTTCAAGCCACATTATGGCTTCTTTTTCCAGATTATTCATAGTTTATTACATGGCCATTACATGAAGTTATGCCTCATTTAAGCCAAATAATGGCCTAAATGACCATAGGATCCTTTTGCCTATTACATAAGAACTATACAGCAGATTTTAATTTATCTCAATCTATAAAATTGAACTATTTTTCGAGTTCGACTCTATAAGCGGGTCTTAGTCCGATCCAGTAATTTTCATCTTCCTTGGTGATAATTTTCCTATTCAATAATAACTTCTCAATCTCTTTTCTTAATAAACACAATAAGCTAAAAATTTTTGAATTTTCTTTTTCCAATAAAATATCCCGAATCATATTTCTGATTTCTGGAAAAATATTTTTTAATTTTTCAACATCCAGCTCCAAATGTTTTTCCGATTTTGGATATTTATGGTTCGCCATAATTAAGGTTGCTAAAAATAATCCGAGAGTTTTGATTTTTATGCTTTCAGTGTAATAGAAACTTTTTCTTTCCATTCCGACCCGATACCTATCAAAAATCAAAAACGTTGCTTCTGCAAAAAGCCATCTCATTTTTTCTCTAAAAATCTCATCTGGATACCAAGAATATTTTTGTTGCAAATTTTCGAAGGCATCGCCTGGATCATTCAAGATAATTGCATCAGCAATCTCTCTCAGTAGCCAGTCTTTGTTCCAAAGACTTAATTCACCTTCAACATCTTCGAATAATTTTATATTTTCACCATGCAATTCAAGAGGTGCCTTTTTAGACTCCCTGTTTTGATTTCTGAATTCTTTGATAATAAGCATTTTGTATTTTTCAAACATTTCTTTTTTCTGGAAAAAGACAACGAAATCAATGTCGCTGTTTTTGTCTTGAAAACCGCCAGCAACACTGCCGGTTATTAAAATTGAAACCTCATTTTTTAACTGTGGAAAGACCGAAAAGAAATCCTGTTCCACAAACTGAATTGCTAAATCCCTTATTTCTTCGCGACCTTTTTCATGAAAATTTTTAAATAGTATTTTTGTGTTCATATGTCATAATTTATTTAAAGAGTTATATTATAATTATAACATGAAAAATATTCAAAGATCTTCAATGGAGGGGGGGGGTGAGAGATTACTCCATCAAAAAATTTAACAACCCGGATGTCTTTGCAAGAAGAAATATCATCCTGAGAGAGGATTAATCGGTCGTTAAACAAAAACCCTAAAGAGCCTGACCAGCTCTTTTTTATTTATATAAAATATAAAAAATGCCTTATAATAGGCATTTTATCGACTTATGCGTAGAAGGGCTTGAAAGAATTTAAAATTGTGGTAGTATTATAAATACAAAGACCTGTATTCTGAACTATCACCGGATGGTGGTGTGGCTGGGACAACCAGCATAGGAACGTGGTCGGAGATAACCCTTCGGGGTTGTTTTTTGTTATCTGAATTTCCATTCATCTTCAATATGCTTCTTGATGATGTTTTTATAGTCTTCGTGATCTTTTTTGCTTTCATCATATGACCTTCGAACACTTCCTGCGACCATGTCAGCCATTTGCACGAGCATGTTTCCCTTGGAATCAATCAACTTACATTTCTTCACTATTTTCATGTGAGAAAAATTTAATTCTTTTCTTAGATAAGTCAAAAATGTTTTTCTGAAAGCCCTGTCACCACTGCCATCTATTTTTATGGAAGCTTCCAGGATAGAATTGTCGCTGTATTTCAAAAGGGTTTTGATGGCATAGCTGTAAAACGAATACTTGTTATTTTTTAGTTCTTCGCTCCTTATTATTTTTTTATCAATAACCAAACTTCTAATTCTAAAATCAAATTTGTTGACAGTGTCTAGAAATTTTTTTCTTATTTCTATTCTTGAGCCGTTAAATTTGAATTCAACCTTATCAGAAAAACCGAGTTCTCTGCGTAGTTGTTTTATGGAAACAGAAGTTTTTCTGCTTCCAAGTTGTCATTAAAAATAACGGCGCTAATCACAAAAAATTCGCTGGAACCTTTTCCTAATTTAAAACCTGCATCACCTGAATCATCTATAAAAACTAACATATTTTTCGCTTAGAAAATTTCTTATGCAGAAAGTATAACACAAATTTGTTATTTTGCAGATGCTCAAATAATTGACTAGAACCCCAAAATCATTTAAGATAGATATTAGTTAGTAATCAAGGATAATTGGCTTCACCAATTGAATAAGTGTATGTTTTACGTGTATGTGCTACAAAGCATAAAAGACAGACTGTTTTATACTGGCTATACTTGTGACTTGAAAAGAAGACTGGATGAGCACAACAATGGTGAAAATTTTTCAACCAAGTTGCGTAGACCATTTAAACTTGTTTACTATGAGGCTTCTTATGATGAAAAAGACGCTAAAGCTAGAGAAAAATATTTGAAATCGGGAATGGGTAAGCGATACATAAAAAATAGGCTAAAATTTTTTCTCAGTATTTCTAAGTAGTTTACAAATATTTGTATTTGATGTAGAATGTTTTGACTTGTGAATAACTTTCGAAACAGGGCGTGCCCCGTTAGAGATTTGACAAGTTAGCTTTAAGTAGAAGTTATTATTGGTAGAGTTAAGACAGTTTTATAGATAAGGTGAGATTTTCAAATCTTCAAATTGTGGGCGTGCCCCGTTAGAGATTTGACAAGTTAGCTTTAACTAGAAGTTATTATTGGTAGAATTAAGACAGTTTTATAGATAAGGTGAGAGATTCAAATCTCTAACGGGGCGTGGTGTCAACGGCTAGCACGAGTGGTTTGGGACCATTTAGACAGGGTTCGAATCCCTGCGCCCCGACAGATAAAGAAAAAGAGGATGACTTTGAAAGTCATCCTCTTTTTCTTTATTTACCAGAGTTGCGCAGGGATTCGAACCGGCAGAAGCTAAGCAAGATATTGTTCAGCAGAACAATATCGCAGTGTGCGTCGATGAATGCGAGTGAGCGAGCATTCAGCGCTGCCGAGGACAAGGAGTTTGTGAGTGTCGACGAACAAACGACGC
>CAIOVI010000033.1 GCA_903861715.1 uncultured bacterium | reverse complement strand
TCACCCTTGATAGCTGTGAGAGCTACTTGGGCTTTTTCTTGGGGGCTAAAGGTTTTGTGTATTTTGGTCATAAATTTGGGTTAATATTTCCCTCTAAGTTTAGCATATTTCGTGTGCAGATTTATGGGACCATTATATTCATCGAGGAGCAACTTAGCGATATTCGCTGGAAAGAACCACTCTCCAGGACAGTCCATTGTAGCATATTTTGAGAAAAAAGTCAATAGTTTTGGCCTGAAGGCCTATTTTTGCTTGACGTAAAGCCAATTCTGCGAGATAATGGGTAGCGTAATGGAGGGTTTAGTTATTCGAATAATTCGGGTGGTCATTCGTAAATTAGAGTCGCTAAGAAGACTGCTTAATGGCGATTCGAATGACTCGAAATTTCACTCGAATGTCTCGAATCAAAATGCAAGTGAAAAACAAATCAAAAGTTGCTTGGTGGCAACCGGGGATGGAATTGTTCTTGAGGTTGAGCGGTTGGATTGGCGGACCGATTATCATTGCGGTCTTTGTGGGAAAATGGTTGGACCGAAAATATCACAGCGAGCCTTGGCTTTTTCTGCTCAGCACCACTGCGGCATTTGTAATTTCCATGGGAGCCTTGATTGTTATTGGAAACAAAGAATTTAGGAAAATAGAAGATGATAACAGGAAATAGTTTTCAATTTAAAAATAATATGTATAGTTTTGTCATCGCGAGAATTTTTGTACTCAAAAATTAGTGGCGATCCAGGGCTTGGCAACACTCTGGATTGCTTCGGAGGATTACCTCCTCGCAAAGACAATTTAAAAATATTCGAATCATTCGAATCGCTGTAATAATGTCCCCAGAAAATATCAACAACACAGAAATTTCTCATGAATCAACCTTATTCGCTGAACCGATTTTGAACGTGGGAAATTTCACCGTCACCAACTCACTTATCATGAGTTGGATTACGGTGGTCATTTTGGTGACTTTTTTTGGGTTGGTTGGCAACGCTGCCAAGCAGAAGAGGAGCAGAAAGGCCAAAAATGCTGCACCGACTGGCATTGTGAATTTTTTTGAAATCATTCTTGAACAGGCTTTGAACATGGCTGACTCTGTGACGGGTGAGCGAAAAAAGACTTTGAAACTTTTTCCCATTGTTTTTGCGCTGTTTCTTTTCATTCTGGTCAGCAATTGGATGGGACTTTTCCCGGGCGTGGGCACGATTGGTTTTGTGGAAGCCGGCGAGCACGGAAAAGTTTTTGTGCCACTTTTGCGTGGGGCCACGGCGGATCTCAACACTACTTTAGCTATCGGACTTTTTGCAGTAGTGATGTCACACGTTGTCGGAGTCATTGCCGTTGGCGCTTGGAATCATTTCAACAAATTCATCAACCTGAAGGCACTTTTGGCAATTCCAAAAAAAATCAGAAAAGACCCAACTATCTTGATGGTCAATCCAATCAAGGTTTTTGTGGGCTTGATAGAAGTGATTGGGGAAGTTGCCAAGGTGGCATCATTGAGTCTCAGGCTTTTTGGCAATATTTTCGCTGGCGAAGTTTTGATTGCTTCAATGATGGCACTGTCCGCTTTCATCTTGCCACTGCCGTTTATGTTTTTGGAATTGATTGTGGGCATTGTGCAAGCCTTGGTGTTTGCGATTTTGACGTTGGC
>CAIOVI010000032.1 GCA_903861715.1 uncultured bacterium | reverse complement strand
ATCATAACGACTTACTTCTTTTTGGCTCATGATAATGAGATTGTCCATTTTGATTAATATTAGGGTTTAGCTAATATCATAACCTATTGGGGCGGACATTTCTACTTCCCGCTACTAGGACATTATCACTTCCTTGTTACAACGAATTTTCATAAAACATATGAACATCTAAACATTCAAGCATGCAAACATACAATAACGAATCAACTAAATTAGTGCTACTTCACTCAAAGGGACTGAGCCCGCTATTGGGGACTTAGTCCCTTACAAGGTGGAAAAGCCATCTTAAGGGAGTTGAGCTCCCAAATGCCAAGCTAGTATAAATTAATCTGATTAAGTTAACACTAAGGCAATAAAAAAGCTCCCACTTGGGAGCTTTAAAAATCTTATTCAAAGAAAAAAACTAACTTTTGAAAACTTGGAAAATTGAATCCACATCACTGATCCATTTGTTGGCTGCGGCTTGTCCGCCAGTGGCAGCGCAACTGCCGCCGCATTTCCAAACAACCATTTTGGCTGGGGTGTCGCGACCATTTTCTTCCGCCAAGGTTTTGATGCGCTTGGCCACAGTATCCACCGCATCTTGCGGAGAGTCAAAACAAGTGTGTCCGCCCGTGCCCATTTTGTCACGCTGTCCTCGATAGCCCCAATAATTGTAGCAGTCTTCGCCGTTCAGCACAGGATAATGCTCTCCCCAGCCACTTTCCTTGCGAGCAATGGCCACAATGAAAGCGGCCACGGTGCGATCTTGCTTGGCAATATAGGGCACCATTTTTTCAATTGGATGACCTTTCACTACTCCGTAAATTTCTTTTTCCAAAGCTGCCTGGTCACTGGCTTTTTGAATTTCTTCAATTTGTTTGGCAAAAGTTGCGTCAGCATCAGCACTTTGAACTTGGTCGTTGCTGGCAATCAGCACCTTACCTTGTTGAGTAGGACTAACAATTTGTTGCTGAGCAGCGACTTGGGCTGAATCGCTAGTAGCTGCCGAAGCGCCTTGACCCAAATAGCGATAAACAAAAGTCATGGTCACCATACCGAACAAAATGGAGCCTACAATTGAAAGGTTCCAAAGTTTGATGAGGGAAAAATGACCCAGCAAGGTTTGCGAAGTTTGCTCGGCACTTGCTCGCATAAGTGCATATCTTTTTTCCAAAAGTTCCAGCAAAAGGCTGGTTTGACTTGGCTGCTGTTTGACAAAATTGCGAACCACGCGCGAGCTGAGACTGTCCCATTTGCCAACTGTCCTGTCCAGTTTGACACCCTGGCGAAGCAGCCTGGCTTCTTTGGGGGTGAAATAAAGTTTTGAATCTTCAGTGAAAAAGGCCTGGGTTTTTTTGCCACGCGAATAAAGCACGGCTTTGCCAACGCCACACTTAAAACTGTTTTCTAAAATGCCTTCGCAGTTTTTGTTTTTGTTTTTGGATTTGACATCCAAATAGCGCAAAGTTTTTCTTTTGATGTTCATGCAAAAAAGTTAAACATTAGGCTTTTCCCCTTATTTTTTTCAAGTCGTATTCTTGCTCATTTATTATAGCACTTTTTGCATTTTTGGAAAATAGCCAAAGTAAGGAAAAGCAAAATAAAACTAATGACAAAATTTGTCCCATGGTTAAGCCGAAAAAGAGCAGCCCCAGCTGCGGATCGGGCTGGCGAAAAAATTCACAAAAAAACCGCACCATGGCATAACCAGCAAAATAAACTGTCAACAAAAAACCCACCGAGAATTTTTTTTGATTGCGCAGTTTCCACAAAAGCGCAAAAAGCAAAGCTCCCTCCAAGCAAGCCTCCAGCAGTTGCGACGGATAGCGCAAGATTTGAGGACTGCTGGCAAAGTGCATTCCAAATTTTGAGGTGGTTATCCGACCAACCAATTCGCCATTAAGAAAATTTCCCACGCGACCAAAAAAATAGCCGGCTGGCAAGGCTGGGACAACAAAATCTGCCCAACTTAAAAAATCAAGTTTTTTAAGTTTTGCAAAAGTCCAAGCCCCGAGCAAACCGCCCACCAGCGCGCCGTGATAACTCATGCCATAAAAACCCTCAAAAAAACCAGTCACCTGATTAAAAGGAGAAAAAAGCTGAAAGGGATGAACCCAAAAATAACTTGGCTGATAAAAAAGCGCATACCCCAGGCGTCCGCCCAACAGACCACCCACAAAACCCGCCAGCAGAAAGTCAAGGACTGTATTTTTTAGCTGCAATTTAAACTCAGCTTCCTCTTTTTGATTTTTTTGATTTGTATTTTTTTTTGAAATTTGAAATTTTCCATTTGTCTCGCCCCTGTTTATTCGCCATTGCAACAACCCCCACACTGCTCCAAAGCCCATCAAATACATCAACGAATACCAGCGCACAGCCAAAGAACCGACTGTGAAAGCCACTGGCGAAATCATTTGAGGAAGATGTTGATAAAATTCATACAGCATAAAGTATGGAATAAAAGGGTATTAATACCCCAGGGCAAGCCCTGGACCCTTCGGGCTCACGAGGCAAGCCTCGTAGGCAAAATACCTTTTGTTATCGTCGCTCGCTGCGAAATGAATTCGCCAGCTGGCGAATTCATTTCACTCACTTTGCTAGATAATAAAAATGTTTAATGTCTAATGTCTAATTTCTAACTCGCCTCGATTCGAAATGTTTTTCTCATCAATTCAAAGCGGGTGTCTAATGAAATCCAAAATACATATAAAAAGAAATATAAAGGATACATGGTAGCAATAAAATAGAAATATAGTAGAAATATAGTAGAAATAGAAAACAATTAATTTCAATTATATTTCGCAAAGCATATTTCTATATATTTCAAAAAAACCTTTCTCAGCGTATATTTCTAATTATCTTTTAGGGATTTAAAATTAGAATTCTTTAAATAATTTAACAATATAACAACATTGAGCCAAAAGCATTGCCATAACAAGCTTGTCCTGCTAAAATCATACCATGCGTGCGAATTAATTTCAAAAAAAACTATGATGGAATCATATGAATCAAATCGAGGCAGAATAATTGTGACCGCTGACGATTTTGGGCTCAATGCTCAAAGCAATGACAACATTTTCTTTCTGCTGGAACTTGGCAAAATCAATCGAGTGGCCGTGATGGTGCATGGGAAAATTTCGCCGCAAGAAAGCGAAAGACTTCTGCGCAGTCGAGTCAAGTTGGACATTCACCTGGACGTGCTGCATGAATTTGAACAAGGAAAGAAAAAAAGAGCTGGGGCTTTTGGTCGAGGCTTGGATTTTCTTTGGAAAATTGCCAAGGGAGAATTGGCCTTCAAAAAAGTCCGGGCCGATTGGGAAAATCAAATTGAAATGTTCCATCAAATTTTTGGCAAAAATCCGGATGGCATCAACTCCCATGAACACGTGCATCTTTTTCCACCTTTTTTCAAAATTGCGCTCAGTCTTCGCCAAAAATATGCCATTCCCTACATCCGTTTCGGCGATAGTTTTTTTCTGCCCCATCACAACTTGGTTTCCTACATTTTGCACATTCTGAGAAAAATAAACTTGCCCGCTTGCACCAAAAACAGCTGCGTTTCTTCTGGTTGGCTGGTCAGCATTGATTGGATCCAAGACGTGGAAAAATTTCTGGCCGAACTTCCCCAAGGCACCACCGAAGTGGTTTGCCACCCCGAGCTTAATGACGATTTCGTCAAAATTGAAAAATATTTTTAAACTTATATTAACTGGTTCTTCGGGAAATGTTATGGGTAAAGTTCCAACTTTCCACAATGGAATAAAATTGCAACTCGGTAATTTTGGAAACTTCTAAATCCTCTGGCGTTGGCTTTGATGGATTGTATCTTGGAATTCAACCCTTCCGTAACT